>JAUIME010000037.1 GCA_030433195.1 bacterium | reverse complement strand
TGTCGACGCCGACCTTCTCGTCACCCGTGCACTCGAGTTTGTCGAGCACCCGGCGCGTGCGGATAAGCGCGACACCACCACCCGGAAGGATGCCCTCTTCGACCGCGGCACGCGTGGCGTGCAGCGCGTCTTCGACGCGGGCCTTCTTCTCCTTCATTTCGGTTTCGGTCGCGGCGCCGACGTTGATCTGCGCGACACCACCCGCGAGCTTCGCGAGTCGTTCCTGCAGCTTCTCGCGATCGTAGTCGGACGTGGTCGTCTCGATCTCGCGCTTGATCTGGCTGACACGACCCTGGATCGCCGACGACGTGCCCTTGCCTTCGATGATGGTCGTGTTGTCCTTGCTGATGAAGACCTTCTTCGCGGTGCCGAGATCGGTCAGCGCGATGCCTTCCATGTCGATGCCGAGGTCTTCGAAGATCGCCTTGCCGCCCGTGAGCGTCGCGATGTCTTCGAGCATCGCCTTGCGACGATCGCCGAAGCCCGGCGCCTTCACGGCCGCGCAATCGAACACGCCGCGCAGTCGGTTCACGACGAGCGTCGCGAGCGCCTCACCGTCGATGTCTTCGGCGATGATCAGAATCGGACGACCCGCCTTGGCCACCTTCTCGAGCAGCGGGATGAGTCCCTTGATCGAGGAGATCTTCTTCTCGTGGATGAGGATCAGCGGGTTCTCGAGCTGCACTTCCATCGCTTCGGTCTTGTTGACGAAGTACGGCGAGATGTAGCCCTTGTCGAACTGCATCCCCTCGACCCACTCGACTTCCGTCTTGAGGCCGCGGCCTTCTTCGACCGTGATGACGCCGTCCTTGCCGACCTTCTCCATCGCTTCGGCGATCATCTCGCCGATCTCGGAGTCGTTGTTCGAGGCGATCGTGCCGACCTGGGCGATCTCCTTCTTGCCCTTCACGCGCGTGCTGAGCTTCTCGAGCTCGGCGGTCGCGGCTTCGACGGCCATCTGGATGCCGTTCTTGATGCCGAGCGGGTTCGCTCCGGCCGTGACGTTCTTCAAACCCTCGTCGAAGATCGCCGCCGCGAGCACCGTCGCCGTCGTCGTGCCGTCGCCCGCGATGTCGGAAGTCTTGCTCGACACTTCCTTCACCATTTGGGCGCCCATGTTCTCCCACCTGTCCTCGAGCTCGATCTCCTTGGCGACCGTGACACCGTCCTTGGTCACGGTCGGGGAACCGAACGACTTCTCGAGGATCACGTTCCGGCCACGCGGGCCGAGCGTCACCGCGACCGCTTTCGCGAGCTTGTGAACGCCTCGCCGAATCGCGTCGCGGGCTTCTTGATCGAATGCGATCTTCTTCGCCGCCATGTCAACTCCTCTTGTTCACCCGGATAGGTAATTCGCGTGTTTGGCTTCGGGTGCGCGCCGCGCGGCAACTGCGGCCGCCTCGAGGGCGCGCGTCGTATCCCGATCTCGGAGAATCGTCCTTACTTCACGACTCCGAGGATGTCGTCTTCGGTGAGGATGAGCAGCTCTTCGCCGTCGATCGACACTTCCGTGCCGGCGTACGAACTGAAGAGGATGCGATCCTTGACCTTGACCTGGAAGTCCGCCCATTCGCCGTTGACGAAGCGTCCACGGCCGAGCGCCTTGACGATGCCTTCGCGCGGCTTTTCCTTCGCGGAATCCGGCAGCACGATCCCGCCGGCCGTCTTCGATTCCGCCTCGACACGCTGGACGAGGATCTTGTCGTTGAGGGGAACCACCTTCGTCTTCACCGCTGTCTTCGCCATCGCTCTAGGGCCTCCTTCTCGGTTTCCTGTAATAGCGATCGATCATCTGCTGAACCGCGTGTCGCATGATGGCCGACTGAATCGGCTTGCTGATGCACGCGAACGCTCCCGCGTCCATCGCTTCCATCTTCGTCTTGGTCGTGAGCTCGCCGCTCATGATGATCGAAGGGCGTGCCCGATCGATCTCCACGATGCGCTTGAGCGTCTGCGTCCCCGTCAGGTCGGGCATGTACTGATCGAGAATGAGCAGGTGCACGGGGTGCTCCTGCACGTACTCGAGTGCTTGCCCACCCGAATCGACGACGTACGTCTCCAATCCGTCCCGTTCCAGGAGAGCCTTCAGACTCTCCCGGCACCGGACATCGTCGTCCGCGACCAAGACCGAGAACACTCGCGAATTCATGGCCTCTTACGTCCCGACCTCAGCCGTGAGCCTTCACGGCGATCGATCCGACGTCGCGCCGCGAGCCCCTCGGCTCGCTTCGAGAACGCGCAACGGCAATCAAGAAGCAAAGACGGTGCCAACGGCGAAAGGGCGCCGCGAGCAGATATAAACCGTTGGTAGATAGCGCACTGAGAGCTCGCCCCGCATCGTGATCGAGTTCGAGCCCCGGCTCGACTGCCAGTCTGACAGACGTGATTCCTCGCCCGATTCGTTTCCTGCCATTTTGGCCCCGTCCCCCGGGCCGGCATGAAGCACCGCCTTCGAGCGACCCGTCGATGGCGCGGAGGACCGCGCGCGACCGACACTCCCCGGCTCCCGCGACGTCCCCTTCTTTGACGCCCGCAGGGCGGCCCTGGTATCCTTCATTCGAAGACCGGATCCGGCGACCCACCTCGAGAAGAAACGAGTCGACCCGATGCGCCACGGAATCCCGGACCTGCTGTCCGGTCCCGCTACGGCCGATCCGCACCCCTTTTCCGGCCCCGACCCGGCCCGATCGTCGCGTCGCCACCGCTCCGAGAGCTTCTCCGAGGAGCGCTACCGGGCCCTCATGCAGACCCCGTTCTGGGCGATTTCGATCCTCCTCCACGCCCTCCTCTACGTCGCGCTCTACCACTCGCTCTTGATGGACCGGCCGCTGCCGGGCAACTCGACCGCGATCGACGTGGCGATGGCCCACCAGCCCGCCGAGCTCCTGGCTCTCGACGACCTCCGTCCGCCCGTCCAAGAGCACGAGATCGACGTCGACCCCATCGACGCGCCGGAGCTCGACACGGACGTCGAGGACGATCCGTCGGATGAAGTCGAGTCTTCCCGCCTCGAGGGCGACCGAGCGCGACCCGCGTTCGATCACGCGAGCCAGCGCGAACCGACGAGTGATCTCTCGGATCTGGGGTTCACCGAGGACATGTGGAGTACCGAGTTCGGCGAGCACGTGGAAACGCTGCGAGACGACGGCCTCGATGTCGTCTTCCTCTTCGACAGCACGAGCAGCATGAATCCCGTGCTGAACCAAGCCAAGAACAACATCGCGTCGATGATCACGGTGTTGCACACTCTCGTCCCGACGTTCCGCCTCGGGATCGCGACCTACCGTGATTACAACGAGAACTACGTCGTGAAGAGCGAGCCGCTGTCGCTCGGCCGCTACCGGCTCATGACCTATCTGGACACCATCCAGGGAGCTGGCGGCGGCAATCTCGAGGAGGCCGTCTTCTCGGCCCTCGAGCATTGCAGCGACGCATTCGATTGGAGCCCGACCGCCCAGCGAGTCATCATCTTGATCGGCGACGCGGCCCCTCACGAGGACGAGGTCGAAGACGCGGGCCAGGTCGCGTACGATTTCCGCAAGGACGGCGGCATCGTGCACACGGTCGTCACCTTCGATCCGAGCTCCACGATGGGCGAGTTCGAGCGGCGAACGGCCAGGCAGTTCGAGCGCATCGCCCAACGCGGCGGGGGGAGGTTCGTGACGCTCGGTGAAAGCGAGGACCTCGTCGTCGAGCTCCTGGCGCTTTCGTTCGGCAACTCCTGGCGTGACGAAATCTCGACCGCGTACGCCAACGTCCGCTCGAAGAGCAGCTGGCGGGATCAATTCCTCGCGCGCATGGTCCGTGCCGGGAACCTCCGGTCGCTCGCGCGCAAGCTGCGGGTGGCCCCCGTCTACCCCGGCGTGGTCGAGCACCTCATCGCCCACCCCGATCGCCGGGTCGAAGCGCTGGTGCTCTCGGTCATGCAAGACCAAGAGCTTCCCGACGACTGCCATTGGGCCGGCGCCTACGTCATGCTGAAACGCTCGGGCCTGAGGCTGCGACGCCTGCCCGACTCCCCGCTCCCTCTCCTCCGATCCCTCGAGGAACGCTATCGCGAGAACCTCTCCCGAACCCCATCGGGCCGCTGAGGGCCCTCTCGCGGGTTCAAGAACGAACCAAATTCTTGCAAAAAATTCCCAACGCCGACACAACTCGATAATTTAGAACGACTTCCGGAGTCGCTGGGAATTGACGACCGGCAACTTTGATGGAACCTTGTCCGCCTCGACGCCGTCCTAATCCCTGATTGCCGGACCTTTGCATGAAAGACGATCCTGATCTCGAACTCGTGGAGGGTTGTCTTTCCCCGCATCCGGCGGTCCGAGACCGAGCGTTTACGGGTCTGTTCGAGAAGTACAAGGACAAGGTGTACAGCACCGCCTTGCGCATCACGGGCGACGCGAACCTCGCGAGTGACGCGGCTCAAGAAACGTTCTTGAGCGTCTACGTGAAGCTTCGCGACTTCAATCGCACCGCCAAGTTCTCGAGCTGGCTCTATCGCATCGCGGTCAACTTCAGCATCGACCGAAAGCGGAAAGCATCAAAGGAGCCGCAGTTTTCGGAGGAAGTCGGAGGCAACTCCGACGCGAATGAGTGGGATATTGTTGATGTCAGGTCAGTCAGTCCGGAGAGCTTAGCCAGTTCCAAGGAGTTCGACGCCCGAATCCAGCGCGTCATCACGAAGTTGAGCGAGCCCTTGCGCGTCGTCATCGTCCTGCGCTTTCTGCAGGGCCTGTCGTACAAGGAAATCGGGGAAGTCCTCGAGTGCTCGATCGGCACCGTGAAGTCGCGCTTGAATCGAGCGATCCGCGCGCTCGAGCCGTTGCTCGCCCCTCTCCAACAGGAGGAGGGTGAAAAATGAAGACGGCACGACACGCGGATCGGATCGCGAGCGAACTTCTTGGAGAACGAGGAGACCGGGAAGCGTGAAGGACGCGGAGGAACCCCGAGCCCGAGGTCCCAAGAGCAACTCCCCCGAGGTGAGGGACCCCCGTCACGACGTCGAGAGGCAGTCCTGCCCGCCCGATGTTCCGCTACTCGACTGGATCGAGGCGACGATGGATCCGACGGAGCGTGAGCACATGCTCGCGATCCCGGACCACGACGCCGAGTCCCCCGGAGAAGTCGAGCAGCATGCGAAGGTGCAGCAGATTCTGTCCTCTCTATCCGCGGATCCCGCTCCCGCGGAGTTGTGGTCGGAGGTACGTCACCGCGTCCGAACGTCCCGTGTCTCTCTCGCTCCCCCGCTCGTCCAGCGCATCTTGCGATACCGCAAGGCGCTCGCGGCGAGTGCCGCCGCCGTCTTGTTGGCGGTCACCTTCCTGTTCACCGATCCATTCGGGTCGAACCCCACGGCGCCGTCGCGCTGGCTGATCATCGACGAAGAGGCATTCGAAGCCGAACTCGATCCGCAGGATCGCCTGCTTCGCGACATGCTCGTCGGTGAATGGCCCGTGAGCGGTAGTCCCGCCGAGATGTACGCCGCGATGAGCGTGAGCGGGCCGCGACCCGGCCAAGAGGAGACCAAATGAGCCGCACGACGATCCTTGTCTGGAGCGGTGTCGCGTTGCTCGTCTCGACCGCCTTCCTCGTCCGCGAGGGCGTCGTCCGGGCTCAAGCCGGAGACCGGGCACACGACGCGGCGGTTCAGCATGTCCTCCACGCACTCGACGTCGACGAACACGTCTCCTACGAAGGCGTTCGCACGACGCGCCTCGAGTCACCGAAACTCTCGTTCGAAATGTCGATGCGAATTCGCAACACCGCGGGAGATCCCGAAGCGCTCGAGCGAGAAGTTCTCCTGCCGGTCGTTCTCGATGGCGAACCCGTCACGCTCGATGACGAAGACGTCGAGATCATCGAACGCCGCCGATCGTTCCGAGGCACGCAGCAAGTCCTCGGTCAGGGCGGCAAGACGCCACTGATGTCCGGCGGCGGATCGAGAGCCACGAATTATCCGTCGCTCTTCGATATCGGCGACTTCGAAATCGTCGACACGGCGCTGTTCCTCGCGAACTACGACGTACGGCCGCTCGCGCTTTCCGAAGGCGCTTCCAAGCAGATGCTGGGACGCTCGGTGACGTGCTTCCACGTGACGCCGCGCGTCGAGAGTCTTCCCAGCTATCGCCTCACGATCGACGAACGGACCGCCCTCATCCTCGACGCGGTCGTCGAATTCCCGACCCACGGTCACGCGAGCGTGCGGTTCAGTTACGAAACGCTCACCGTCGAAGACGAAGGACTTCCGCTCGAGCAGCGGACGATCGAACCGCTGCGGCTTCCGTCCAGCGATTCGTTCGAGCTGTCCCCTGCCGCGGCCCGCGACGTCATCGCGTCGTTCCGCATGCCCACGCCCTCCGAACTCCCGCGCGGCTTCCGCCCCGCCGGGCTCCGCGAACTTCGCCAACGTGGACAAGAACCGGCCCTGCGTCTCGATCTCTCCAACGGTGTCGCGTCGTGCTTCGTCATCGTTCGCCCGGCTGCGTTCCACTCGAACGATCCGGTCGACGCTGCGCTGCGCCGCCTCGGCACCGAGCTCGGCCTCGACGAACTGCCGGCCGAACAACGCGATGCCGTTCTCGAAGCCAACCGCCCGAACGTGGAGCGCGTCTTCCACCTCATCGAGAGCGCCGGCGAAGCCGGTGGACAGGCGAACGACCGCACGGCACGCGTCGCCTGGCGCCGAAGCCAGAGCGGAATCACGAGAGTCACGGTCTACAGCACCGAGGTCGACGTCCTCGCCGTCGGGCCGCTGCGCGATCGCGAACTCCTCGACTCGATCGAGTATCTCGTCGACTGATCGATCCGACGCCCTCGGCGCGTTGACCGGCGTACTCCGCAACAAGTATCCTCCCTGCGATCGTCGTCTGATCCCGCCCTGGCGCCCCGCGACTCCGGACCGATCGTGAACGAGCCCATTCTGCAGCGCATGCGAAGCTGGTGGCCGGCCCGCCGTCGCGCGCGATCCGAACGGATCGAACGCCCGCGACCCGCGGCCGCAACACCCGGCGCGCGTGTCGTCTGCGTGACGAGCGGCAAAGGCGGCACCGGCAAGTCCCTCGTGAGCACGAACCTCGCGATCGCCGTCGCGCGTCGTCTCGAGCGTGTCGCCCTCGTCGACGCGGACCTCGGACTCGCCAACGACCACCTCCTCCTCGGTGTCCACCCCGAAGGCCATCTCCTGCATTTGCTCGAGGCCGACCGCGACGTTGCCGATCTGCTGACCCCGACGCCGTACGGGTTCCGTCTGTTGTCGGGCGGTAGCGGCGTGCACGAGCTCGCGGCGCTGGCACCGCGCGAGTTGTTTCGGTTGATCCGCAAGCTCGAGCGCCTGCGCAAAGCGAGTGACTTCGTCATCGTCGACACGTCGGCAGGAATCGGACCGCAGACTCTCCTGTTTCTGTACGCGAGCCGCGAGATCGTTCTCGTCGTGACTCCGGATCTTTCGTCGATGACCGACGGCTACGCGATCATCAAGACGCTCTTGCACCGATCGACGGACTTTCGGATCCGCGTCCTCGTGAATCGCGTGCGTTCGCACGACCAAGCGCGCCGCGTGTTCGACAAGATCCGTCACGTCTGCGATCGGTTTCTCGCGACCGAGGGCGCCGCGCCGTCGATCGAGTGGATCGGGTTCTTGCGCGAGGACGCACTCGTCAGCTCGGCGGCGATGCTTCGGCGACCGGTCTTCGACGTCCACCCGGATGCTCCCGTATCGCGCGGGATGGCCGTGATCGCCGAACGGCTTCTCGACTCCGACACGCCGTCACTCGAGCTCCCCTTCGCGATCCGGCGCGTCCTCGCGGACGCGACCCCCGACACGTCGCCAAGCGAGCGACGCAGGCCGGGACGTCAGCGTCACCGCGGCTCGCAAGCTCCTCGCTCTTCCGCAATCGAGAGGAATTTCGATCGAGGAAGCTGTACGACTACTTCGTCCCCGAGTGCGTGATCGAGCTCGAGGGCCGCGCGCGATCCGAAGTCCTGCGCGAGATGGTGGACCATCTCGCCGAGTCACCCGACATCGTCGACGCCCGTGCGTTTCACCGCGCCGTGGTCGAACGAGAGAAGCTCGTCAGCACGGGGATCGGGTTCGGCATCGCGATCCCGCACGCGAAGATCCCCGGAATTCGCCGCTTCTTGGTCGGACTCGGACGATCGCGGGACGGCATCGACTATCCGTCCATCGACGACCGGCCGGTGCAGATCGTCGTGATGATCGGCGGCCCCGACGGCAAGCAGAGCGAATACCTCAAGCTGCTCGCGTCGGTGCAACGCTTCCTCAAGAGCGAGAAGGACTCGATTCTCGAAGCTGCGGACGTCGACGCGATCCGCGAGCGAATCCGCGCCTTCTGATGCACCGTCGAATCGAGCGTCACGCCGAGCCGTCGGCCTTCAACAGAGCGCCCGCCCACTCGGAAACGAATCGCGCGCGGTAGCGCACGTCCGACACCCGAAAGCCCGCCGCGCCGGCTTCGCGCACGAGGTCGGCGCGGGACTGCGCGTGCCGCCCCGTCGGACGACCCCGCCATCGCGCGCGCCACGATCGACGCACGGCTTGATACGAAGCTCGGTCGAAGTAGGTGACGACGGCGAACGAGCGCACGACGCGGCGCAGTTCACGTAGCGCACGGATGCGCATGTCGGGATCGCCGAAGTGGTGCAAGAAGCGCGAGCACATCACACCCTCGAATGCGCCGCTCGCGAACGGTAGCGCGAACGCATCGACGCGCACGCACGCGATCGGCCGCCGCGACGCGGGTTCGTCGCGGGAGCGGCAGTGATCGAGCATCGCGAAGGACGCATCGGCCGCGACGAACCGAACCCCCGCATCCGCGAGCGCGGACTCGAATCGCCCGGCCCCGCTCGGCACGTCGAGCCACACGCCCTGCGGCTCGCACTTGCGAAGCAGACCCGTAAGGGCGCGGCGTTCGGCGCGATCGGCGGCTCGATGCACGCGATCCGCCGCGAACTTGTCACGGTAGTGGCGGGCCCGGTCTTCGTCCGCGTAGAACGCGCTGAACGGCTCGGCGTTCGGATCGTCCGCGTTCGGTGCGTCGGCCGACCGCTTCATGCCGTCTCTTCGCCCACCCAGCGCAGGTACGCGTCCAGACCGCCGGTGACCGGCAAGGCGAGAATCTCGGGAACGTCGTACGGATGCAGCTCGGCGAGACGCGCCACGAGCGCCTCGACCTGAGGCTCGGCCGTCTTGAGGAGGGCGACGACTTCCGGATCTTCCCGAACCTCGCCGTCCCAGCGGTAGACGCTCGTCGCGGGAGGCAGGAGGTTCGCGCAAGCGATTCGCCGCTCCTCGACGAGGGTGCGCGCGATCCGCGACGCCTCGTCGACCGGCAAGGTCGTGATCACCAATCGGACGTCCATGGGGCCTCCTGTGCGGTCTTGATCGGCTCTCGCGTCCCGAACGAGCCGGATCGTGATGGGCGCGGGTATAGCAAATCCCGCCGACTCAACTCGGCGATCGGGATCTGCCGATATCCACCGGAGGATCGCCCATCCACGCGTCCCCCTGCAACTTCGAATCCGTCCCCGACATGGAGGCCTGCGAACCCGTGAATCGACAATCTGCCTACTTCTGGATGCCGCTCGCGGCGGCGCTGCTCGGTCTCGCGACCTTGACCGGCCTCCCGTCCTGCACGAAAGGGTCGGCGGGCCCCGGCGAGTACGAAGGCCCCGCGGATCCCGCGGAGAACGGCGATCCGTCGTCGACCGAGACGGGGAAGGCCTCGCTTCGCTTCCGCGAGCCGGTGTTCGAGTTCGGACGGCTGTTCCAGCGCGACGAGCTCCACCACCAGTTCCAATTCGTCAACGACGGCGAGCGCACGATCCGTATCACGCAGGTGAAGGCGACGTGCGGCTGCACGATTCCGCGCTTTCCGAAGGACCCGATTCCCCCGGGCTACGCGGGCGCCGTCGACCTCACGATCCAACCCGGCGCATTGCGCGGCCCCATCGACAAGAAGCTGATCGTCCGCACGGACGCTCTCGACGACATCGAGCTGACCGTGAAGGGAACGATCGAGATCCCGTTCTTCGTGGAGCCGCACCAGACCGACCTCGGCAAGATGTACTCCGACGTGCCGATCGAGACGCAGAGCGTCACGGTCTCTTGGCTCGACGACATCGACATGGAGATCACGGAGCTCGGACGTACGAGTGAATCGATCGAAATCCTCTCGCGAACGCCGCTCGAAGAGAGCGGTCGCAAGGGCGAAGTCATCGAGTTCGCGGTGCACGATTGGGAATCCTCGCTCGATCCCACGCAAGGTGGCAAGTACCACCAGTTCCTCGTCATCCGAACCGACCACCCCGACTACACGCGGACGATGCACGCGGTGATCGGGCATCAGTCGGCGGCGATCACTCCGGCACCCAAGGTCGTCAACTTCGGCGTCGTCGACGCCTCGAGCACGGCTGCCGTGCAACGAGTGCGTCTCTCGAGCCGTCCTGGACTCGAGTGGTCGATCGAAGGGCTCGAAGGCCCCGACTACCTCGTCGTGCAGAGCGAGTCGACGAGTTCCACTCCGCACAACGACGTCAAGACGATCGAGCTCGCGCTCTTGCCGACCGGCGTCTCGGGAAGTATCAAGGAGCATGTCAAGATTCGCACGTCCTTGCCGAATCAGCCCGAGGTCTCGATCTACGTCGTCGCGAATGTCCGAGAGGAACGCTAGAGAATCCGCCGAACGGAACGACACGCGGCTCCCCGCGTGGGGGCTCGTTCCCCGCGCGGGAGCGGCGCGCCGCCACCATGATCCGCTGCGGCGGCGCTTCGTCGCAGCCGCCCTCCTCCTCGTCTTCGGGGTGATCCTCGCGAGTCGCGGCAGCGAGGGCGCGCGCGCCGAGCCCATCGAGGACACGGCCGCGCAGCAGGCCCCCACGTGGAGGATCGGCGCGCTCTTCTGGCACGATTCGCCGAACGACGAGCTCGCGCTCGAGGGGTTCCGGGCGGGCCTCGAACGACACGCCCACCGCTACGAGATCGACGTCCACAACGTCCACAGTGACGAGAACGAAGCGCGCCGCCTGCTCGCGAGCTGGGAGACCTCGAACGTCGACCTCGTGCTCTCGCTCGGGACACGAGCGACGCAGCTCGCCAAGGAATCGCTCGAGTCGACGCCCATCGTCTACACCGCGGTGACGAACCCGGTCCTCACCGGAATCGCCGACAACTGGGAGTCCTCGGGACCTCGCATCGCGGGGAACTCCAACTGGATCCCGGCCGAAACGCTCTTGCGCGCGTTCTCTCGCGCCGTCCCCGACCTGCACGATCTCGGCGTTTTGGCCGGCGTCGACAATCCCGTATCGACCGCCGAGATCGCCGAGGTCGAAGCCGCGATCGCCGCCAACCCCGATCTCGACATCCGGTTGCACAAACGGCGTGTTCACGAAGTCGACGAGCTCGACGACGCGACGCGCGAGCTCGTCGGCCGGGTCGACGCCCTCTGGATCCCCATCGACTTCCTCGTCTACGAGAATCTTCATCTCGTGCGCAAGTCCACCGATCCGGCGCATCTACCGCTCCTTTCGTCGTCGCACCGCGGAGCGGAGGCCGGGGCCGTCGTCGCGCTCGTCGTCGACTACAAGAACCTCGGACGCAACGCCGCGGCCATCGCCGTGCGGATCCTCGAGGACGGGCGCGACCCCGCTTCGATCCCCGTGGGACGTCTTTCGGGCTATCGAACGATCGTGAACCTCGCGCAGTCACGGGCGATCGGTTATCGTTTGCCACTCGACGTTCTGTGTACCGCGGACCGCGTCCTGCGGTAGAGGCACCGTTCGCAACGACGCGCACTCGACGGAGGCTTCCCGCCACCATGACGATCCAAGCTCCGTTCCCCGATCGAGCGTCGCGACCCGTACCCAAGTACGCGTCGATCACGGTCAAGACCACCTTGCTCGTCGTGGGACCTCTGCTGCTCGCGGCGCTCGCGCTTCTCGCGTTCTTCCTCCCACGCACGCGTGCGCAGTTCGAAGATCGCACCGAAGACCTGCTGGTCACCAGCCACGACGGCATGAACGGCATCGCGACGGGCCTCATCGAGAGCCACCAAGACGTGGTCCTGGACCTCGCGACGCACATCTCGGATTCGTACGCGAGCGAGCTCGCCGATCTGCCGCTCCGCTTGGCCGGCGGCGACGAAGCGAAGATCCGCGACATGATTCTCGCGCAGGTCAGCGATCTCCGACGACGCACGATCCGCAACGTCGAGATCATCGGCGAAGAGCTTCGCTTGCGCAGCGAAGCCGACGTCGGCCGCCAAATGGAGGAGCAACGCCGCGTCCAGAAGGAGAAGGGACTGCAGTTCGGCGCCGTCTTGCAGCAGCAGTCGGTGCCCTTCGTGCTGCTGCTCGTACTCGCGCCGGTGCCCGTCCTCCTCGCGGGGCTCTATCGCATGCTCGTGCGACCTCTCGTGCAGCTCGCGGGCGCGACGGCGCGCGCGCGATCGGGAGACCTCGAGTTCGAAGTCCCCGTGACGTCGCGCGACGAGCTCGGGTCTCTGCAGACGTCGTTCAATCGGATGATCGCCGACCTTTCGTCCTCGCGCCGTCGCATCGAGGAGTGGAACACCACGCTCGAGCAAACCGTCGAGGAGAAGACCGCCGCGCTCACGAACGCCCTGACCGAACAGCGCGAAACGACGCAACGACTCGAGGAGACCTTGCACGAGCTGCGCGAGGCCCAAGGGCAGCTCATCCACTCCGAGAAGATGGCGAGTCTCGGCAGCCTCTCGGCGAGTCTCGCGCACGAGTTCAACAATCTGCTGGGCGGAATCCTCGGTTCGGCCGAAGCCGCGCTCGAAGAAGCTCCCGAGGGCACGACGCGCGAGGCGCTCGAAGTCGTCCGACGCGCGGCGCGGCGCGCATGCGGGATCACCGAGAACCTGCTGCGCTTCAGCCGCAAGGAGGAGTCACGCAAGCAGCCCGCCGACTTGCACCGGCTCGTCGAAGAGACGCGGCAGCTCGTCGAAGCGGAAATGGCCCAACGATCGATCGAGTGCCTCGTCGACCTCGGTGACCTCCCCCCCGTACCGCTCGATTCGGGACAGATCCACCAGGTCTTGCTCAACCTCTTCTCGAACGCGATCGCCGCGATCGATCGCGACGGCACGGTTCGAGTGACGACACGCGCCGTCGGCCGCAACGTCCGGATCGTGTTCGAAGACGACGGCCCCGGCATCGCTCCGGAGGATCGCACGCGCATCTTCGAGCCGTTCTACACGTCGCGCGCCACGCGTCGCGGCGACAAGAGCCACGGCACGGGGCTCGGCCTCTCGGTCTCGTACGGAATCGTCACGTCACACGGCGGTTCGATCACCGTCGACGAGCGCCCGGGAGGGGGCGCTCGTTTCACGATCGACCTTCCCCTCGACGACGGAAGGAGCGCGTGATGGAGGCCCCGGTCCGCCTGAAGATCCTCGTGATCGACGACGAAGAAGGGTTTCGCTTCTTCCTGCGCAAGGGTCTCTCGCGGCGCGGCCACGAAGTCCGCGAGGCGGACGGCGGCGCGGACGGCATCGAGATCGCGCGCAAGGATCCACCCGACGTCGTCTTCACCGACCTCAAGATGCCCGACGTCGACGGGCTGCGCGTCCTCGAGGAGATCCGCTCGTTCGCACCCGAAACGATCGTGATCCTCATGACGGCCTACGCGACGATCCCGACCGCGATCGCCGCCGTACGCGCCGGCGCGGCCGAGTTCCTCACCAAGCCCTTCGAGCTCGAGCAGGCCGTCACGGTGCTCGACAAAGCGCTCGAGCAACACCGCCTCGTCGTCGAGAATCGACAGCTCCGGCAACTCCTCGACGAACGTACCTCGTTCCGCGGACTCATCGGCGGCAGCTCCGCGATGCGAGAGCTCTACCGCACCATCGAGCTCGTCGGGCGCTCCGACGGTACCGTGTTGATCTCCGGCGAGAGCGGCTCGGGCAAGGAGCTCGTCGCCCGCGCGATTCACACCACGAGCGATCGGCGCGAAGGACCGCTCGTTCCCGTCCACTGCGCGGCGATTCCCGAGGCGCTCCTCGAGGGCGAGCTGTTCGGATCGCTTCCGGGCGCCTACACGGGGGCGACGCATCGCAAGCACGGAGCCTTCGAGCGGGCCCACGGCGGCACGATCTTCCTCGACGAGGTGTCCGAGATCCCGCTCTCGGTTCAGGTGAAGCTCTTGCGCGTTATCCAAGAGAACGAGGTGCAGCCCTTGGGCGCCGAGGATCCCGTGGCCGTCGACCTACGATGGGTCGCGGCGACCAACCGCGATCTCGAGCCGCTCGTCGAAGCGGGCGAATTCCGCGAAGACCTCTACTTCCGGCTCAACGTGCTGCCCGTGTACGTTCCGCCGCTTCGTGACCGTCGCGGCGATCTTCCGCTTCTCGTCGACCACTGCCTCGGCCGCTTCGCCAAGCGCGAAGGCGACGCCCCGCCTCGTAGCTTCACGCCGGCCGCGATGGCCGCGCTCGAAGCCTATCCCTGGCCCGGCAACGTTCGCGAGCTCGAGAACATCGTCGAGCGCGTCATGACGCTCAACGACCGAGCCGTCATCGATCGCGACGCGCTGCCGCCCGAAATCCGCGAGCTCGCCACCGCGGGCGGCTTCCCGGACTTCGCGACCGCCAAGGCGGCCTTCGAACGTCGCTACATGATGGACGTACTCCAGGAAGCCCGCGGCGTGATCACGCGGGCCGCCACGCTCGCCGGCATGAGTCGCCAGAGTCTCCACACGAAGATCCGGCAGTTCGAGATCGACGCGGAGCGCTTCCGTCGCTGATCGAGGTACCGCGCGAATCGAGTCACCGAATCGAAACGTGTGGGAAGCTCTCGTGACACCGAGTCGACTCTCGATCCTTCCGTCGCACCGATTCGAGTTGTAGGACGCCGCGAGAGCCTAAATGGCACGCGATTTGGGGACGTCCGACGCGTCGGTGAGAGAGGGTCATGCCTCATTTGCGTTCCTCTGTGGCATTCTCCATA
>JAUIME010000759.1 GCA_030433195.1 bacterium | reverse complement strand
CCCACCATCGCGCTCTCGAAACTGAGCTTCGTTCGCGTGGACGGCTCGAAGAAGAGCGTGCCGAGCACCTTTCCTTCGAGCAGTCGCGAGCTCCCTTGTTCGACGCGATGCGCGGCGTCGAGCACGTGATCGATCTGCCCGCGGTCGAAGTCGCGGATCGACAGGATGTCACGGGATTCGAACGACTGGCTCATCGTACCCGCTTCTTGCATCGTCATCCCGCATCACTCCCCGGATCTGACTGCAAACTTGGACACGGACGCGACCCTGAACGCTGACCGAACCGCTTGCGACTCGAATGTCACTCGACGCGCGGTGGGGTTGCGGCAGGCGCGAAGAGGTCGCGGATTCCGAAGCTCGCGCACAACTCGTCTTGGAATTCCGCGTACTCGGGGGCGCCCTCGGCGCAACGGAACGGATCGAGGAACAGCGGCAAGATCTCTTCGTCGGGTCGCCGGCGTCGACTCTGGATCTGCTCGCGCTTCTCGCGCAACCCCGCGGCGCCGGCCACTATATCATTCAACGCGACGAGGTCGCTGACGCCGAGTTTGCGGATCGTCATCGACTCTTCGTACTCGCCGCGACTGCGCTCGCGACGCGAGAAAACGGACCGCTTCGCCGAAGCGGGCGCGACGACGTCACCGATTCGGAAGTCCCGATCCTCGACCCCCGCGAGGTACCACGTCCGCCGCATCGTGAGCAGCAGCGCCACGCTGAGAATCCGCCCGAGCGCCTCGTCGCCGTAGTTCTTGTAGATCATCTGCAGAGGATTGCGGATATGCAGCACGCGCACCCGATGGATCGGAATCTTGAGGCTCGTCGCCGAGTGGTGATGGTAGACGCGCGCCTCGGGAACGAACTGCACGTCGTAGCCGAGGACCCACAGCCGCCACCCGAGGTCGACGTCCTCGTAGTACGCGAAGAATCCCTCGTCGAACGCGCCGACCTCGAAGAAGACGTCGCGCCGGATCGCCATGGCCGCGCCACAGCCGAACAGAGTCGGCCCGCCCTTCGAGTACGCGTCGCCGTCTTGCTCTCCCATCGCATGCTGGAAGGCGATGCCGTGGAAGTTCGTGCCGCCGCCGGCGAAGTGCAGCTCGCGCCCGTCGAACGAGAGGATCTTCGCCGCCGTCGCGACCGTCGTCCCCGCTTCGATCGGTGCGACGAGTCGACTGACCGCATCGTCATCGGCACGCGTATCGTTGTTGATGAAGACGAGGATCTCGCCGGCGGCCTCTCGACAACCGAGATTCATCGCAGCCGCGTAGCCGTGATTGTGCGAGAGCTCGACGATACGGACCGACGGGAACGTGTCGCGCACGAACTCGACGGATCCGTCACTCGAGCCGTTGTCGACGAGCAGGATCTCCCGACTCGCCGAAGAACCGTCGCCGGCGAGCAGCGACTCGAAACACGGAGAGAGATGCTCCCGTCCGTTCAGATTCAAAACGATGACCGAAACACGCGGTGCAGACATCAGGCGGTCACCTCGACAGGTGTGTCGTCGCGAAAGACGAGCACTCGCTTGATTCTCAGGTAGTACGGCCGATCCGGATCCTCGTGGCCGGCCGCGTTGGTGATCTCGACGACGTTGCGCCGCGCCGCGAAACGACACGTGAAACGGTAGCGCCGCTGACGCGGCCCGTCCTTCGAGAACACGTGACACGGAATCGGACCGAGGTCGGACCCGTTCAATCGCACGGCACCCGCGAGGAAGATCCCGTCCTCGCCCTCGAAGAGTTCGGTCTCGACCTCGATCACCGCGCCTTCGTCGCACGGCATGGGGCCGAGCTCGTAGCTGACGGCCGCAGGCCCCTTGCCGCTCGGGACGAGCAGCGCGAACTCTTCGCCTTGCGCCTTCACTTCACCACGGTGCTTCTCGTGACTGCTCCCCCACAGCTCGCGAATGGGGAGCGATCCCGCTTCTGCGACGATGTCCGATTCGCGGCTCTCGCCGGGTGACCGCATGAGTGCCTGCCGGTACAGCACCTCGACCTCCGCCGCGTTTTCTTCGATCGTCTTCACTTCGGGAATCGCACGACGCCAGCGATCGAGAATCGACGGATCGGCGACGATTTCGCGCACGCACCGCGCGAGGTCGTCCGCATCGCCCGGCGCGAACAACGCTCCGTTGACGCCGTCGCGCACGAGATCTTGCATCGCGCCGAGTCGTGACGCGATTACGGGTGTCCGCGACGCGAACGCTTCTTGAATCGTCAACGGCGAGTTCTCGAACCAGATCGACGGCACGACCAACACGTCGGTATCGGCGTAGATCTCGGCCAACTCCTCGTTCGCGTAGCGTCCACAGAACTCGATCGCGGAGCTGCGCACGAGCGGCTCGATCGCGGCGTAGCACTCGCGCGCGAGCGGATGATTCTCGATGTCGCCGTGAATCCGCAGGCGCGCGCGCTCGGGATCGACCGTGTTGAACGCGCGCACGAGCGTCTCGACGCCCTTGTACCACAAGAGCGAGCCCGCGAACGCAAAGCGTACGACCTTCGACGGACGACGCTCGACTCGCTGGAGGCGCTCTGCCGCCGCGAGCCCGTTTCGCGAGAACAGTATCTTGTCGGGCGCGACGCCGTAGCGCGCGTAACGACTCTTCAGGAAGCTGCTCGGCGAAATCAGAACGTCCGCCGACTCGAGATATCCGCGGACGGTTCGCAGCCGACGGCGCAGCGCGACGGCGTCGAGCGCCATCCGCCGCCGCAAGCGCGGAAAACGAGTCGCGAGGCGCCCGTAGGCGCGCACGAGCCA
>JAUIME010000758.1 GCA_030433195.1 bacterium | reverse complement strand
GGACGTTTCCTCGGGCTGCGGGGCGTCTCGTTCTTCGCGGCGATTCGTGATGAGACGCGCCGCGCGGTTGAACGTGACGTAGTTCCAACCCCATTGGATGAACACGAGCAGCCGGTTCTCGAAGCGCACGATCTGCATGAGGTGGACGAACAGCCACAAGAGCCACGCGAGCGTGCCCGCGAACTTCCAGCGACCGAGCCACGCCACGGCGGAGCGGCGCCCGATGGTCGCGACGGACCCGCGATCGCGATAACGGAACGGCGTCGAGTCGGGCGTGTCTCCCGACGCCGTGGCCGCGATGCGCCGCGCGACGTACCGGCCTTGCTGGATGGCGACCGGAGCGACGCCCGGCAAGAGCTCGCCCGATTCGTCCTCGCATCGCGCCATGTCGCCGATTGCGAAGACGTCGGGATGGCCGGGAACCGCGAGATGGTCGTCGACGCCGATGCGACCCGCGCGATCGGTATCGACGGTCGCGCCCGACGCGCCGGCAGCTTCCGCGAGCGCCGTCGCGAGCGGCGAGGCCTGCACGCCCGCGCCCCACACGATCGTGCGCGCGCGGATCGTCTCGCGCGAGCCGTCGTGCTCGACCTCGACGAAGCCGTCGCCGATGTTCGCGACCGGCGTGTCGAGGCGCACGATGACGCCGAGACCTTCGAGCTGCCGCCGCGCCGATGCGGACAGCTTCTCGGGATACGTTCCGAGCACGGCCCTCGCGGCTTCGACGAGCAGGATGCGCGCGCGACTCGGGTCGATGCTGCGGAAGTCTTCGCGAAGCGTGCGTTGCGAGAGCTCGGCGATCGCGCCCGCGAGCTCGACCCCCGTGGGGCCCGCGCCGACGACGACGAACGTGAGGCACGCTTCGCGCTCCGCATCGTCGGTGGCGCGTTCCGCCGCTTCGAACGCGCCGAGCACGGTGGCGCGGATGCGCGTCGCGTCTTCGATCGTCTTCAAGCCGGGCGCGTGTTCGGCCCACTCGTCATGGCCGAAGTATCCGTGCGTCGATCCCGCGGCGACAACGAGGTGATCGTACGGGATCGCGCCCGACGACGTCTGTACTTGCCGCGATGCGAGGTCGAATCCCGTCACGTCGGCCAGGAGCGTGCGTACGTTGCGCTGGCGCCGGACGATCGAACGCAGCGGGGCGGCGATGTTCGCGGGCGAGAGACCGCCCGTGGCGACCTGATAGAGCAGCGGCTGGAACAGATGGAAGTTCCGCCGATCGATCCACGTGATGCGAACCGGCGCGCGCCTCAGCTCGCGCACGGCGTTCAAGCCGCCGAAGCCCCCGCCGACGACCACGACATGCGGTTCTCGTTCTCGTGATTCGTGGTTCGTCATCGGGGATCGGGCGGTGTCTGGATCGGTCGGATCCACAAGTTGCGGAACCACGCGTAGGCGTCGCCGTCGACCGTGCCGTTGGCATGCCGCTGCAGGCCGATGAACCCCTCCTTCGCACGCTGTGCGAACGGCGGGTCGCCCGGGACGTCGTGCGTGTCGACGTCGTAGAGCTCGCGGCCGTTCAACACGACGCGCAAGCGCGAACCGACGTAGCGGATCTCGTACGTGTTCCATCGGCCGAGCGCGTGCATCGCGTCGCGGTGCGGATTCGCGACCGATCCGTAGAGCCCGCCCGTGAACTGGTAGGGCACGAGCTTCGAGCCCGTCACCGTCTCCCAATTGAAGTCGTCGAGGATCTGGATCTCGCAGCCGGAATACGCGGGATTCGAGCCGTCGCGGGCTGCGCGCAGGAACAGGCCGCTGTTGGCCATGCGTGCGATGCGGAAATCGAGGCGGAGCTCGAAGTCGCGGTAGTCCGCGGCGGTGCGGATCTCGCCGCCGCCCGGCGTCGTCGGCAAGGCGAGCATGCCGTCGCGCACGAAGAAGTCGTCAGCACTCGGATGCGGAATCCAGCCCTCGAGCGACTCACCGTCGAACAGCGGCCGCCAGCCCTCGGCGCGTGCGGTTGCGGTGGCGTGCAAAAAGCCACGATCATCGACGCTGAAGAGGGCCGTGTCGACCTCGGGAAGCTCGCGCAGACGCACGTTGCGAAAGCGCGCCGCCGTCTCGTCAGGGACGTCCTCGCCGCCGTGAACCTGCACGCCGATCAGACCCGTCGGCGCGTATCCGGGCGAGCCCTCGGGGATGCGATAGTCCGTGATGAGCTGTCCGTTCATCCACACCGTGACATGCATGTCCTCGCCGACGCAGCGGACCGTGAAGCGATTCCACGCGTCGCGCAGCCACGATTGCTTCGCGAACTTGTTGTGCAGCAGGAAACCGTCCGAGTAGATCGCGCCGACCTCGCCGCCGGGGCGGTAGTCGAGCGTGACCTGTGCCCCCTTGCCTTCGGGCGCCATGCGCAGGAAGATGCCCGAGTCGAACGGGTAGTCGACTTTCGTCTCGAGCGTGAGGATGAAGTTGCGGTAGCGGTCGGCCGTGTAGAGCAGGCCTCCCGACTTGCCTTCGCCTTGGCGTCCCGTGATGACACCGTCTTCGACGGTCCATCGCGCGGTGCCGTCGTAGCGACCGCCCTTCGTGACCCAGCCGTCGAGCGTTTCGCCGTCGAACAAGTCGACCACGTCGGCGCCGTCGAGGGCGGGTTCGGGGGCATCCGCGCCGTGCGCGCCTCGGGCCGCGGCAGAGCTTGCCGCTTCGTCGAGCGGTGACGCGGCTGCGGTCCCGATCGCGATGATCGTGACAAGGAGTATCGTGCCGATCGCGCGTTTCGCGGCCATCGAGGAACCACGAGGACTCGGTGACG
>JAUIME010000757.1 GCA_030433195.1 bacterium | reverse complement strand
GCCGTGGCCGACGTTCGACGAGCCGTCGATGCGTGACTCGAGTCGAATCTCGGTGACGAGGTCGTTGTAGTAGTCGAACACCTTGCGCGCTTCGTAGGCGCGCTTGTGATCTCCGACGATGTCGAAGCCGGCGCGTAGATAGCGGAACTTCACGGCCGGATTGGCGCTGCTCATGCGCGTGAACAGCGCGTTCGCGAACATCGCGACGTGCGTCTCGCCGAGCTGTCCCGGCATCGACGTGAGGCTCTTGCGGATCTTGTCGACTTCGCTGAGCGCGGGGACACGCTCTTCGTCGATCATTTGCAGATCGACGGCGCCAAGCGCGGCGTAGAACCACTGGTCGTAGACCTTGGTCGTCCATTCGTCTTCTGCCATCGCGGGGGCGGCTTCGGCGTAGAGGTCGGCCGCTCGGGCGAAGTGCGCGAAGGCTTGCTGGCGCTTGCGCGAGAACTCGGAGCTCTTGTCGATCTCGTGCTCGTACACGACCTGGTCGTGATCGATCGCGGCCCGCGCGAGCGCGATGGCCCACGAGTCGGAGAACTTCGCACTCGCGCTCTCGAGCACGGCGCGTGCGACCTGATAGCCACGCACGACTTCGGCTTCGATGTCCGCACGGCGCCGCTTCGTCTTCGCGGCGTCTTGCGTATCGGGACGTCGCCAAACGCTCGCGAGGTTGAGTCGCATGCGTTGGATCATCTCGGCGAGCGTGAGATCGTCGAGGTCGTCGATTCGCCCGAAGACCGTCTCGATCGCGTCGAGTTGGTACACCTCGGCGGCGCTGTGGCACGTGGTGAACGCCTTCGACAGCAGCTCGATGTCGGGACCGTCGATCGGCAGCGCTTGCAGACGGTCGACCCAGTGCGCGAGCTCCTCGAGGTTGCGCTCCTGCTTGGAACGCGTGAGCGGGATGCTCTCGGCCTTGCGATCGAAACCGTACATGAACATGTAGTAGTTCGTGCGGTTGCGGTTCGTGTTCGGATCGTGGTTGTCGGTCCACACGCGAATGAACTCGTTCGCGAGTTCCTCGGCCTGCTGCGGGTGCGTCGAGGCGAGCTGTTCGATGTACGGAAACGCCGCTTCTTCTTCGTTGACCTTGAGGAAGAGCTGCGCGGCCGTCATCGCGTACTTGGGTCGCGATCCCGAGTCGATGAGCGCGAGCCACGAGTCGGCCGGGCGCGCGTCGAGCAGCGTCCCCGTGGGGATCGCGGCGACGGCGTTGTTCATGTTCCGCCCGCCGAAGCGATTCGTGTAGAAGAAGTTCCCGAAGGCATCTCGTTGCAGCATCGGGCCGTAGCTCGTCGACTGGTCGAACTGGTGCGAGTGCACGGCCTCGCGGAGCCAGTTGTTGGCGAGGAGGCCGAGCGCGTAGCGCCACTCCTTCGCACGTTCGGGCGCCGCTTCGAGCAGCGCCTCGACGGCGATCTTCTGGAGCTCGAGCCCCTTGAGCCGGAACTCGGCGTCGGTGGGGTGGAGCTGGAAGCCGCGCGCGCTCGCGGCGCCGATCGCGGCGATGATTTCCATGCCGCGTCGCGGTCGCGTCGTGAAGCTCTCTTCGAGCCACGTGAGGCCGAGCTCTTCCTCGACCTTCGGGGCGAGCTCGACCGCGAGCTTGAGGGCGCGGTCTTTCTCGTCGTCGTCGATGTCGGTCGAGACGAAGATCGCCTGCAGGACGCGCCACGCGTTCTCGAGATGCTCGGGCTTACGGTCGTCGGCGTAGAGCGCCATGTAGTGCTCGGCGAGAAGGTTCAACGCCTCGTGATCCTTCGACCCGGCCGCCTCGTCGACCGCCGGCAAGAACTTGCCGGCTTCGATCGGCTCGCCGGCCGAGAACAGGATCTTCGCGGCTTCGCGCCGCGCGAGCGCCGCGTCTTCTTCGGGCTTGGCGACCTCGCCGAGGAAACGCGAGACGAAGCCCTCGGGTACGCTGCCGCTCGCCACCGAGAGCTTCACGATCGCGCCGAGACTCGAGAGGGAATCGTCGTCGAGCTCGGGAACGGGCGCGGCGGCGATCATGCCGAGAACGTCGTCGACCGAGAAGACGTGCTTCTCGGCGAACATCGGATTGCGTGCCTGCGGCGGCGCTTTGGGATCGGGGCGCGGCGGCACCTTCAAGACGTCGAGCATCTTCTTGTAGGCGGCCTTGCCGAGTTCTTCGTCGATGCCTTGCAAGAACGCGCGGACGGCGTCCCACTTGCCGAGGGTCACGGCGTTTTGGAAGGCCTCGAGCTCCTTGTCGAACGGATCGGGCTCGGCGCCCGCGGCGGTGATGGCCGTCGGGTCCAAGCCGGTCGCGCTCGCGAGCACTTCGGGCGGGATCGTGCCTTCGGACGCGATGAGCTCGCCGTCTTCGATGACGAAGGAGCTACCCGAGGCCGATCGTCCCGTGACGATGGTCGAACCACCGAGGTAACCCATCGACTCCAGTTTCGAAATCAGCTCGGCGTCGACCGAGGGCGCGGCGGCCGTGCTGCCGGCGGAGCCGTCCGCGTCGGCTTTGGCGTCTCCCTCGTCTTCGGGATTCGCCCAGAGCTCGAAGATCGTAGAGGGTCGTCGGTCGAACGTCAGCTTCGCGATCTTCTGGAGTCGCTGCTGTTTCTTCTGTTGCTCTTGCGCCTTCTTCGCGGCTTCTTCCGCGGCGGCTTTCTGCTCGGCGCTGGGCTCGGCCGGCTTGCCGGCGGTCGGCGTTTCGCCCGCCGCGACCCACGACGGCGTCTCGTTCGCGCCGGCGGCCTTGGCTGCGGTCGGTTGCGCGGTCGCGGAGGTGGG
>JAUIME010000756.1 GCA_030433195.1 bacterium | reverse complement strand
AACCGTGTCGTCGGGCGCCGTCCAGATCGGGCACCCCATCGTCGAGAAGAAGGTCCTCGATACGCTGTTGCAAGCGCGCGATCAGCGCCTGTTCACGTGCGTGACGGACTGCGGCGCGGGTGGCCTGTCATCGGCGGTCGGCGAGATGGGCGAAACGCTCGGCGCCACGGTCGAGCTCGAACGCGTCCCGCTCAAGTACGCGGGCCTCTCGTACCGCGAGATCTGGATCTCCGAGGCGCAAGAACGCATGGTGCTTTCGGTGCCGCCCGAGAACATGGACGCGATCCGCGCGATTTTCGAGGCCGAAGACGTCGACGCGACCGACCTCGGCGCGTTCACCGACGACCGCAAGCTCGTGCTCACGTACGAAGGCGCGAAGGTCTGCGACCTCGACATGGAATTCTTGCACGACGGACTGCCGCGGACCGTGCGCAAAGCGACGCCGCCGGCGCCGATTCCCGCCGATGCGCGCGAATCGTTCGCCGACCTGAATCCCGTCGCCGACTACGGGCCCGACCTGCTGCGACTCCTCGCGGCACCGAACATCGCGTCCAAGGAATGGATCATCCGGCAGTACGATCACGAGGTGCAAGGCGGGCTCGTGATCAAGCCGCTGCAAGGCGTGCGCTCGGACGGGCCCGGTGACTGCGTCGTCGTGACGCCCGTGCTCGGCGTGCGAGCCGGGATCGCGATCTCGAACGGTATCCAGCCGAAGTTCGGCGACCTCGACCCGTACGCCATGGCGGCGTCGGGTATCGACGAAGCTCTGCGCAACCTCGTCGCCGGCGGATGCCCGCTCGACCGCGTCGCGCTCCTCGACAACTTCTCGTGGGGCAACACGGCCGATCCCGAATCGCTCGGCGCACTCGTCCTGGCGGCCGAGGCCTGCCGCGACGCGGCGCTCGCCTACCGCACCCCGTTCATCTCGGGGAAGGACAGCCTCAACAACACGTTCCGCGTCGACGATCGACTCATCTCGATTCCTCCGACGCTGCTCATCTCGGCGATCGGCGTGATCGACGACATCGCGCGCTCGATCACGATGGACGCCAAAGAGAGCGGCAACCTGCTCTATCTCGTCGGCCCCACGCGCGAAGAGCTCGGCGGTTCGCACTGGCTCGAGCAACTCGGACGCCCCGGTGTTCGCGTCCCGCGCGTCGACCTCGAGCGCGGTCCGGCGATCTTGCGCGGGCTCGGCGAAGCGATGAAGACCGTCGCCGTGCGCGCGTGTCACGACCTCTCCGAAGGGGGCCTCGCCGTCGCCGCAGCGGAGATGGCGTTCGCCGGCGGGCTCGGGCTCGAGTTGCGGCTCGCGGACGTCCCGGTCGCCGACCCCGCTCCGTCGCGCGACGACGTGCTCTTGTTCGCCGAATCGAACCATCGCTTCCTCGTCGAAGTGCCCGAGGGCGACGCCGCGCGCTTCGAGCGCGTGCTCGCCGAAGTCGGCATCGACCCGAACGAGTTCGCGCGCGTCGGAGAGGTGACCTCCGATCCGCGTCTGAAGATCTACGGTCGCGAGGGCGCGTCCGTGCTCGACGAATCCATCGAGATCCTGCGCCAGACCTGGCGCGAGGGTGTCCCCTGGTAGGAGCCATCGACCGCGATGCATGAACCCCGCGCCTTGGTGCTTCGAACCGCCGGCACGAACTGCGACGCCGAAGCCGTCCACGCTTGCCGTCTCGTCGGCTGCGACGTCGACCTCGTCCATATCCGGCAAGTCCTCGAGAAGCCGTCGAT
Source organism: bacterium (assembly GCA_030433195.1). Classification (GTDB taxonomy): domain Bacteria; phylum Planctomycetota; class JACOTG01; order JACOTG01; family JAUIME01; genus JAUIME01. The sequence goes on along the minus strand of JAUIME010000756.1, from coordinate 1,031 downwards.
GCTCGAGGCGTATCATCTGCTGCTCATCCCCGGCGGCTTCAGCTACGGCGACGATCTCGGCGGAGGTCGCATCCTCGCCAACGAGATCCGCTACCGCCTGCGCGAAGCCACCGAGAAGTTCATCGCCGACGGCAAGCTCGTGCTCGGCATCTGCAACGGCTTCCAGGTGCTCGTGAAGGCGGGCCTCCTTCCCGGCCGCGAAGGCGACGACGAACCGACCGTCACCCTCACGCACAACGACTCGAACCGATTCGAAGATCGCTGGGTGCATCTCGAGGTCGTGTCGGATCGATGCGCGTTCGTCGAAAAGGGAGAACGCTTGTACCTCCCCGTCGCGCATGCCGAGGGCAAGTTCGTCACGCGCGACGCCGCCCTCCTCGACGAGCTCGAAAGTGCCGGGCAGATCGTGTTCCGCTACGTCGACGCCCAGGGCGGCCCGGCGAGTTACCCCGACAACCCCAACGGCTCGGTCGGCGGCGTCGCCGGGATCAGCGATCCGACGGGTCGCATCCTCGGGCTCATGCCCCATCCCGAGCGCCACGTGACGGGCTATCAGCATCCGACATGGACGCGGCGGCGCGACGCACTCGGCGACCTCGGGGACGGCGACGGCCTCGCGATGTTCCGGCGCGCTTCGGAGCTGGCCCGGGCCGAGCTCGTGTGACGCGCGAAGCAAACGAGAGAACAACGGACGCGAGTCGCCGATCGGCTCGGACGCGCAGCGCGCGGCCGGGGGTAGCGGCTCGATGGAGAGTGAATCCCAACCAGAGAGGGAACCAGCCATGAAGAAATCGATGAGCGCGCTCGCGGCCCTCGCGGCCCTGATCCTCGTGACCGCGTGCGGCGGCGGCGGCGGCGGCGCGGAAGACGACGGCTCGGACCGCACCACGCCGGCGAACTTGAAGCGCAACGAATGGATCTCGATCCCCGGGGGAGACTACACGGTCGGCGACGATCGCTTCGTCAACTTCCCCAGCAAGAAGCTGAAAGTCGACCCCTTCGAGATCCAGAAGTTCGAGGTGACGAACCAC
>JAUIME010000036.1 GCA_030433195.1 bacterium | reverse complement strand
CGACCTGCGCCTGGCCCGCGACTTCCAGAGCGGGCTGATGCCGCGGCGGTCGCTCGAGAAGGGCGTGGTCTTCGTCGGCGCCCACTTCGAGCCCTGCGACGAGCTGGCCGGGGACCTCTTCGACTACCGCGCGCCGCTGTCCGAGCGGGTCTCCCTCGACCTCGGCACCCTCTACTCGCTCTACAAGTACGATCTCTTCACGGACAGCGAGCGAGACGACGTGCGGACGTACTACCTGAAGGTCGAGCACGAGGTGGCCGAGGGGCTCGATTGCGATCTCGAAGCGAGCTTCGAGGACGACGACTTCGACGATTGGTTCGGGGTGAAAGCAGGTTTGCGATGGATCTTCTGACGCGAATGGCGAAACCCGCTGTGGCCGTGCTGTGTCTCGCAGTCGTGGGATGCGCGCTCTTCGGGTCGTTCGGCCGCGAGGAACCCTACGCGTTCAGTCATGCGACGCATGTCGGCGAGTTCGAGATGGCGTGCGACGATTGCCACTACGGCGAGCCGGACACGCCCGGCATGCCCACGCTCGACGATTGCATGGCGTGCCACGAGGATCTCGACGAGGGAAAGCCGCCCGAGCGAAGCGTCACGTCGCTCTTCGACGAGAACGACGCGTTTCGGGCGCTGCGCGCGGCGGCGCTCGGCGACGAGATCGTCTTCGACCATGACAGTCATGCCGACGACTACGTCGAAGACTGCGCATCGTGTCACGTGGGCATCGCGAGCAGTCGACGCATCGTCGCGAGCGATCGCGTGCTGATGAACGCGTGCACCTCGTGCCACGAGAAGAGCGGTTGGGACCCGGCGGATTGCTCGATGTGTCACGACGAGATCGATCGTGATTGGATGCCGCCCGAGCACCACCTCGGATGGGACCGGCGACACGGCCAGATCGTCCGGTGCGAAGCCGAAGGCACCGTGAACAACTGTTCGCTGTGTCACGACGAGAGCACGTGCGTCGCGTGCCATCGCGTGACGCCGCCACGCGACCACAACAACCATTTCCGGTTGCGAGGTCACGGCATCGCGGCGGCCATCGACCGGACCCGCTGCGCGTCGTGCCACGAACCCGACGGCTGCAACCGCTGCCACCAGAGCACCGAGCCGCTCAGTCACGTGGGGTCGTTCGGATCGCCGCTCAACCGGCACTGCCTCGGCTGCCATCTGCCGCTCCAGCCGACGAGTGGCGGGTGTACGACATGCCATCGCGGTACGCCGAGTCACGCATCGGCCCCGGGATTGCCGCCGACGCCGGCGCACCTGCAAGCCAACGATGCGCAGTGCCGGGAATGCCACATCCCGGATCGTTTGCGGCACCCCGACAATGGCGACAGCTGTCGGTTCTGTCATCGATGACACCTTGCGTCGGGATCGGGCTCGCGAAGCCGCCGACGCCGGAGCACTTTCAGCCCCTGACGAGGAGATCAAAGCATGAAGCCCCTGGCTCGAAGCACCGCAGTCGCGATCTGCATCGCGGCGGGAGTCGCGTCGATCCTCTTGGCGTCGAGTCTCTCGGCGACCGAGAAGAAGATCCCCGACGAGAGCCCGTTCCGTACCCCCAAGCACCAGTACACCGGAGTGAAGGGGTGCAAGACGTGTCACCAGCGCGAGAAGTTGGGCGGCGAAGAATACGTCGCTTGGGCCAAGCTTCGACACGCGAAAGCCTACGAGACGCTCGGAAGCGACGCCGCCAAGGCGATCGCGAAGGAGCGCGGGATCGCGGATCCGCAGAAGGCCCCCGAATGCCTGAAGTGTCATACGGTCGGGCATGGGGTCGAGAAGAAGTGGCTCGCGAAGACGCACACGCTCGAGGAAGGCGTCAGCTGCGAGGCTTGCCACGGTCCGGGCAAGGACTACAAGTCGAAGAAGGTCATGGAGAATCACGAACTCTGCCTCGAGAACGGCATGGTCATTCCCACCGAAGACACCTGCCGCGCGTGCCACAACGAGGAGAGCCCGACCTACAAGGAGTTCGACTACAAGAAGATGCTCCCGAAGATCAAACACTGGAAGGACAAGTAGCGGGCTGGCGGTGACGGGGGCGACGCTGTCGCCCCCTCGGTTCGCTATCAACCCGTTGACAAACTCGACACGGCCGCAATGGCCCGAGGCATGCGAGCAGCGTGCGACCGTACTCGGGAAGGACCACCCGAGGCACCGATACGACTTCGTTTCGGCCGCGACGACTGGCGGGAGATCTCACGATTCCAAGCTCGCGCCCGTTTTTCAACGGGCTGCTAACGCGATCGGATCGGAAGCCGCCGCCCGTAGGTCAGGCATCGCCACATCCACTCCATCGGGCCGAACTCGAAGCGCGAGAGCCACCATCGGCTGACGAAGATCTGCGCCCCGAAGATCGCGATCGAGAGCAGGAGGCCGTGGATCGCGTTCATCGTTCCGAGCCAGCCGAGACCGATGCCGTTGAACAGGAACAGATAGAGCACGCTGTGGGTCAGGTAGTTCGTGAGCGCCATGCGGCCGACCGGCGCGAGGGCGTCGAGAGCCCGCCGTGCTCGCCGCTTCGCATAGAGGATCGCGATGCCGAGCATGTAAGCGAGGGCGAGCGACAGGATCCCGGCCTCGACGACGAGCCAGAGCAGATTGGCGGGAAGCCCGGCCTCCGGGAGCCACACCTCGTAGACGACGATGCCGGCGACGAGCACTCCGTTGCCGAAGATGCCGAAGCCGAGCGCTGGCTTCCACCAACGCCGAAACACCGGGAGGTGGCGGTCAAGATCCCGGAAGACGCGGCGGCGGCCGAGCCAGAACCCGAACAGGAACTTCCACAGGATACTCAGGATCCAGTACGCGAACCCGTCTTGGCTCAGAGAGGCATCGGACCACGTTGCCACTTGGAATTGCCAGTGCATGCGGATGACGTCGAGGTAGCTCCCTTCGGTCATCGCCGTGAAACGCGCGGCCTTGTCGGGGCTCGCAGTCTCGGAACCCAACATCGAATGCAGCGCGGGCATCGAACCGACGAACAGGGCGATGGCGATCGCGGATCCCGACAGGAACCGGTCGCTGCGGTTTCGGAGCAGGATGAGCACGAGTCCGAGCGCCGCGTAGAACTGGAGGATGTCCCCGAACCACAGGAACACCGAGTGCGCGATCCCGATCGCGAGCAGTACGAGCGAGCGTCGCACGTACGTCGCGGCCGCGCCCGGTCCTCGCCGTTGCAGGCGCTCGAGCTGGATCGCGAAGCCGAGACCGAAGAGGATCGAGAAGATCGTGTAGAACTTGAAGCCGACGAACCACAGGGCGAAGAGCTCGACGATCTCGCTCGCTCCGTGCAGAGGGAGCGCCGCGCGCTGCGCGTCGTCGAGCGCGAACTCTTGCGTCGTCCAGAGGACGTTCGACAACAAGACCCCGAAGAGGGCGAAGCCGCGCAGGATGTCGACGATCTCGTGCCGCCCTGAGGTGGCCAAGGGCGCTGCGGGCGATTCGGGCCGGGTCATTTGCGGATGATCGCCGATCCGGCGGGTTCGCGCAATGGACGATATCCGCCGAGCCCCTTCCGTCTTCCGCTCGGAGCCCTGACTTCACGTACGGATGCGCGGGTTCCCGACCCGTGCTAGCATGCGCCTCGTCATGACGCTGCTGCTGGTCTATCTGGCGATCGCCATCGGGGTTTCGTTCCTCTGCTCGATCCTCGAGGCGGTGCTGCTTTCGACGACGTCGAGCTTCGTGGTCACGCTCCAGAAGGAGCGTCCGCGAGCCGGCGCGCTTCTCAGCGCTTCGAAAGACCGTCTCGACGAGTCGCTCGCGGCGATCCTGATCCTCAACACGTTCGCTCACACGATGGGCGCGTTCGGCGTCGGGACGCAGGCGATTCGCGTGTTCGGGCCGCAGTGGGAAACGCTGATCGCGGTCTTGCTGACGCTCGCCATTCTGTATTTCTCCGAGATCATCCCCAAGACCCTCGGTGCGACGTTCTGGCGAGTGCTGGCGATTCCGTCGGCCTTCCTCATCTTGTGGCTCATCCGAATGGTCTACCCGCTCGTCTGGATCTCGACTCGCCTCACCAAGGTCATCGGGAGGAAGTCCGAGGGCGACGTGACTCGCGACGAGATCCTCGCCATGGCGTCTCTCGGCAAGAAGGACGGCGTGCTCGTCCCGCGAGAGAACGAGGTGTTGTCCAACGTTCTCACCCTTCGCGAGATCGCGACCGAGGAGGTCATGACTCCGCGCACGGTCGTGCACATGCTCGACCGGTCCGTTTCGGTGCATGAAGCGCTCGAGCAGCCGCTCACGCGGAGGTTCGCGCGCATCCCGATTTTTGGACAGGGCATGGACGACATCGTCGGGAAGGTACTGCGCAACGACCTCTTCATCGCCGAACGTGAGGGCGCGGGCGATCGGCCCGTCCACGAGTATTCGAAGCCGATCCTTCGGGTCTCGGAGAGGCTTCCCGTACAGCAACTCCTCGACGTCATGATCAAGAATCGCGCGCATCTGTGTCTGGTCGAGGACGGGTACGGGCAGACGGCCGGGATCGTGACGCTCGAAGACGCCATCGAGACCCTCATCGGTCGCGAGATCGTCGACGAGAGCGACGCCGTCGAAGACATGCAAGAGCTGGCTCGGGGGATCTACCGCGAGCGCCTGCGCGAAGCGCGCGACCGTGCGGAAGGCGAGTCGGGACCTGCCACGTGAGCGGATTCGAGGGGCTCGAGCGCGACATCCGCGATTGGGACGGCAAATCCGCCGAGGCGATCGGCATGGTGTACGACGCCTGGGCGGAATCGCCCGGTTTCGTCGAAGCGCTCGTTGCCATGCTTCCCGACGCCGATCTTCAGGCCGGAGCGACGTGGCTCTTGAAACGGCACGTCGAGCGAGGGGCAGAGCTCGGCGTCGACGTTACACGATCGATCTACGGCGCGGTCTCGGATCTCGAATCGTGGGCCGCAAAGCTCCACGTCTTGCAGCTCGTGCCCCTCGTGCCGGTGCCCGAGGAACGTTTGGACGACCTCGCGGATTTCGTGCGTCGGAATCTCGACAGCCAGAAGACGTTCGTACGGGCTTGGGCCTACGGGGCGCTGCATGCGCTCGCCGAGGCCGACCCGAAGTTCGAGGACGAAGCGCGTCGGCGCTTCGAGAAGGCGCGACGCAGCGAGTCGGCTTCGGTGCGCGCGCGATTGCGGCGTCTCGGCGTCGAGGGATTCTGAGTCGCGATCGATCGGGCGTGGGGTCGGCCCGGGTTCGCCTTCAGTCGGCGGGGGGCAGTGCAGCCGAAGGGCGGAATCCGAGATTGACGTCGCCGTGGCCTTCGGCGTACCGCGAGCGGATGGAGCTTCTCGCGAAGCTGGCGCCGAAGTAGAAGCTGCCCCCGCGCGCGACACGGATCTCGATCGGCTTCGGAGTCACGGATCCTTCGCGGAATCCGTCTCCCTCGCGAGGTGGGAGGTCCGCGTAGCTCGCGGTCATGCGATCGCGGCACCACTCCCAGACGTTCCCGTGCACGTCATGGAGACCGAACGCGTTCGGCGCGAGCGAGCCGACCGGCGCTGCGAGCCGGAAGCCGTCGTCCCAGGTTTCGGCGGGGATCTGTTGCGCGGTCTGTCGGGAGAACGAGGCATCGGCGAGATTCGCGGCGTCGATGAGCGAGCGTGGATCGGATCCTGTCGCCCACGGCGTGTCGGTTCCGGCTCGGCACGCGTACTCCCACTGCGCTTCGGTCGGAATCGCGAGCCCGCTGCGGCGGCTCATGATCAAGCAATCCCTCCACGAGACGTAGGCGATCGGATAGCGGCCCGTTTCGACCGAGGTCGTATCGCTCGCCGACTCGGCGTTCTTCAGGTCGTCGGGCTGCGAACCCATGAGCCGCTCCCATTGACCGCGCGTGAGCTCGTACTTCGACATCAGGAACGCATCGAGCGGCACTTCGATCACAGGTTGCTCGTTGTCGAGAGCCTCGGCGACGTAGTTGGGCCCGCCCGGCTCGCTCGACGAACCCAGGAGGAAGGTCTTGCCCGGGAGCAGGACGAGCACGAGTCCCGTCGCGGCACGAATGTCGAAGCGCCCCGACTCGGGGTCGCGTTGCGGCCGTTCGCCGCTTTGGAGATGCCAGAACTCGAGGAGTCCCGACTCGGGGTCGGGGCCGAGAGGGAAGAGACCGAGGATCGGTTCGAGTTTCAAGCCCCCGTACGGCGTTTCGTTCGAAGCGTACTCGACGGCTTCGGCCCAGGCCGCTGCCGCCGCGTGACCCGTGACCGAACGCTCCTCGATCGATGCCGCGAAATCGCGGCGACGGATCATCTGCGGGAGCGTCTCTCTCGTCGGGTCGTCGGAGCCGAGTACGTGCAGCTCCGCGAGCAGGCCGACGAGGGCTTCGTGCCACCACGCGGTCTCGACGTCGTCGCCGAAGTCGTATTCCGCCTCGCTATTCTCGTCGCCGGGCGGTGCGGGAAGGGCTTGTCCGAGCGTGCGAAGGGCGGCGAGACGTTCCTCGTGGAGCGGGATTCGGGCGTGCAGGTCGCGCGCCTCGTCGATCCATTCGTCGATGGCGTTCAACTGCTCGGGGTGGGGTGGCCAATACGTGTCGAAGTCGCCGCGGAGCTTGCGCAGGCGGCGGAGGTCGGAGAGCCGAGTGACGGCGTCGGCGCGCTCGACCGCGACCTCTCGGTTCTCGATCGCGGCGGCTCGTTCGACGAGCGCCCAGATCGAGGAGGCGACGATGAGCAGGAGGGCGACGAGGGTCACCGACGCGACGGCGCGATGACGTCTCACGAGCATGCGGATCTGGTAGAGCCCGCTCGCGGGTCGCGCGGTGATCGGCTCGTCGCGCAGGTAGCGGCGCAGATCCTCGCCGAGTGCCGCCGCGGATGCGTAGCGATCCTCGCGGTCGCGAGACATCGCCTTGCGGATGATCGTAGTGAGGTCGCCGCGGAGCTTCGGATCGAGGGAATCCGGGGAGCGCGGATCGCGCTCGCAGATGAGTCGCGCGGCGCTCACGATGCCTTGACCCGTGATGTTGAACGGGAGCTCGCCGGTCAGCAGCTCGTAGAGGATCACGCCGAGCGCATAGACGTCGCAGCGCGTATCGACGAGGGTGGTCGGCTCGATCTGCTCGGGACTCATGTACGCGATCGTCCCGATGATGTGCCCGGTGCGAGTCTCGAGCGTCGCGCCTTGCTCCTGTGCGTCGATCGCGCGCGCGATCCCGAAGTCGAGGATCTTCACCGCGTTGTCGGTGGCGTCGACGAGGATGTTGCTCGGCTTGAGGTCGCGGTGCAGGACGCCGTTCGCGTGCGCGTAGTGGATCGCGTCGCATGCGTCGGCGACGAGCAGCACGCGGGCTTCGAGGTCGAGATCGTGTTCGTGGGCGTGGCGGTCGAGGGGGAGACCGTCGACGAGCTCCATCGCGAAGAACGGACGGTCGTCGTCACCCTCCGCGTCGAGAACGGCTTCGTAGATGTGCGCGATTCCCGGATGGCGAAGCCGACCGAGGATTTCGGTTTCGCGTTCGAAGCGACGTACGGCTTCGGACGTGGCGAGGCCGGCGCGCAGAACCTTCAGCGCGACGCGGCGCTGCGGCGCGGACTGTTCGGCTTCGTACACGACGCCCATCCCGCCGCGCCCGATCTCGCCCAGGATCCGGTAACGGCCGAGAGTCTCGGGGCGCTCGGTGCGGCTCGGATCGCTAGCGGTATCGCCCGACGCGAACTCCTGCGCGATGTTTCCGATCTTCTCGTCGGCGAATGCGTCGTCGCGGTCGGCGTATTCGAGGAGCTCCTCGAGCTCGGTCCGCATGTCCGCGTCGACGTCGTTGCGTGCGAGACGCGCTTGCCTCGCATCGGGCGGCAGCGCGAGCAGCTCTTCGAAAAGCTCGGTGATTCGTTCGTGGCGGTCGCGGCTCATGCGTTCAGGACTCCGCGTGACGATCGATGGCGCGACGCAGCCAAGCGCGGGCGAGGCTCCAGTTCCGCGTCACGGTGCGCGGGTCGGCTCCCATCGCCTCGGCCGTCTCTTGGATCGTGAGGCCGCCGAAGAATCGGAGCTCGACGACGCGCGCCTGCACGGGCGACAGCTCTTGGAGCTGGTCGAGGGCTTCGTCGAGCGCGATCATGTCGACGGTGTCGAAGGCGTCGGGGTCGGACTTGGCCGCATCGCCCTGGGCGAACAGGGTCGTGATCCGGATCGCGGCGGCACCGCCTCCACGCTTCAGCCGCCCGCGTCGCCGGGCCTCGTCGGCGAGGATCTGGCGCATCGCGCGCGCGGCGACGTGCATGAAATGCGGCAGCCCTTCGTACGCGCCGTCCCGGGGCTGCGCGAGGCGCATGTAGGCTTCGTGCACGAGCGCCGTGGGTTGGAGCGTCAGCCCCTCGCGTTGGCGCCGAAACAGCGCGTTCGCGATGTCCTTGAGGTCGGCATAGACGTGCGGCAGCAGCTCGCCGACGGCGTCGGAGTCACCACGCTCGATGCGTTCCAGGTACTGCGTGATTCGTGTCGGATCGGGTCGGGACATCGTTTCTCGGGGGTCGCGGCGAACGGGACGAGCCCTCCGCCGATAGGGAATTCCCAGGGAGTATACGCCCCGAACGCCCTCGATGGGAACGAAAGTTCGTGTACGCGAGCGAGATCGCGTCGAATCGTGGAATCATCTTGCCCCGGCTTCCGAGTGGGATCGGGTACTTCTCGCGGATTCGAGGTATGCTCGGCATGGCGTATCGTGCGCTCGAGAAGCAGCGCGGTTTCTCGGTCTTCGATCCGGCGAGACGCGGCATTTCATCGAGGAGTCTTTCATCATGGATACGACGGAGTTTCCTGTCGGGCGCCTTCGCGCGTCGCGAGCGTTTGTCCTCGCCGTGGCGTTGCTCTTGACCGGCGCGGTGCCGCAGCCGCAGGCGTCGGCCGCGGACGAAGAAGACCTTCGCGTCCTCGTCTTCAGCCGAACGGTCGGCTTTCGACATGCGTCGATCGCCGATGGGATCGCGCTCGTCGAGTCGCTCGGATCGGCGAACGACTTCGTCGTCGATGCGACCGAAGACCCTTCTGCGTTCGAGGAAACCAACCTCGCGACGTACGACGCCGTGATCTGGCTCAGTACCACGGGGGACGTGCTCGACGCGAGTCAGCAATCCGCGTTCGAGTCGTACATCCAGAGCGGGGGCGCCTACGTCGGGATCCATGCGGCCGCCGACTGCGAGTACGGCTGGCCGTGGTACGGGCAGCTTCTCGGGGGCGATGCATGGTTCCTGTCGCATCCGTCGATCCAAGATGCGTTTCTCGACGTCGAGCCGGCTGAGGCGGGGCACCCGTCGACGGCGCATTATCCGTCGCGCTTCGAGATCCGAGAGGAGTGGTACAACTTCCAGAACAATCCGCGGCCGTCCGTGCGCGTGTTGCTGACACTCGACGAATCGACCTACAACGCGGGCTCGGGTGCGATGGGCGACGATCATCCGATCGCCTGGTATCACGAGTTCGACGGCGGTCGATCGTGGTACACCGCGATGGGGCATCGATCGGAGACGTTTCAAGACTCCGACTTCGCGAGCCATCTGCTCGGCGGGATCTTGTGGGCGGCGGGGCGGCTCGACGCGCCGAGCGCGGTTCCGTTGTGCGGCACGGGTGCCGTGAACGCGGGATGCGGCGCGGCCGAAGACGTCTTGTTGTTGAACGGGAGCGCTGGAGCTCCTTCCCGGGAGATCACGCTCGCCACGACCGATCCTCTCGTGCTGACGATCCGCGAACCCGCGAGCGGGTCGGGCGACGGTAACGACCGCGACTGCGTCGTGTACGTTTGGGTCGGCCGCCCCGATCCTTCCGACGTCGTCGAGCTTCCGCGGCAGCTCGGCCCGATGTGTTTCGGCCCGGCGTCGCTTGCCACGCGCGCGCCCGCGCTCGTCTGGAACGCGATCGGCTACCCGGCGAAGCTCGGCGAGGACGATGCGCCGGGCCCCGCGCCGCGCATCGAAGACGGCACGCCGTTCGAACTCTTCGCGCGGCCTTCGGGCCTCGATCGATGCCTCACGGTGACGTTCCAGGGCCTCATCGAAGACGAGTGCTCGGTCGGTTCGGTGCCGTTCAGCGTGACGAACGGCCTCGTCCTGCGCGTTCGCTGAGTCGCTAGAGGGATCATCTCGCTCGACGGCTCATGAAGCGCGACCTACTTCACGTACCCGAGTCGGCGCAGCTCTTCGACCTTGTCGGCGTCGAGCTCCACGCGATGCGCCGTCGAGGAGTACTTCGGGGAGTCGCGCTCGAACTCGTAGTAGGCCGCGAGCATGCGATCCGCAACCGGCTCGTAGAGGGAGTGCACGTTGGAGCCTTCGTTCGGGTCGATCGAGCGATCGAACAGTAGCGGGAGCGAGATCTCGCCGCTCTCGGGATCTTGCCGGAAGATGAAGTGCCATTTGCCGTGGACGACGGACTTCACGATCGTCGTGTCGAATCCCTCCGGCGCGCGCGGGTTCTTCTCACCGAACACGAGGTGCGAGAACACGAACCGTTGGTTGTCGTCAGGACCCTGGCCGCGAAGCATGGGGGTGAGGTCGTAACCGGACGGTTCGCCGTCGACCTCGATCCCCAGATACCCCGCGATCGTCGGCAGCACGTCGACGGAGCTTACGATGCGGCTCACTCGTTGCGGCTTCGGACCGCCCGCGGGAAACCGCAGAAACAACGGAACACGCGTGACCTCCGCGAACAGCGAGTATCCGTGCCCGACCTGGCCGTGCTCCCAGAACTCCTCGCCGTGGTCCGCGATGACGACGATGAGCGTGTCGCGGTCCCATCCGAATCGCTCGTACATGGCGCGGATCTTCTCGTCGACGAACCGGAGCTCGCTGTCGTACTTGGCGATCGTATCCGCTCGCGGGTCGTCGGCTCCCTCGTACCAAGGCTCTCGTTCGTGCCACGGCGCGTGCGCGTCGTTGTAGTGGATGTAGAGGAAGTACGGGTCGTCACCCATGCTTTCGGCCCACGATTCGAGCTGCGCCTGCATCCCGGATTCGTCCTTGTAGGGGAACCGCTCGAAGTGATCGAAGCCGCGGTCGAAGCCGATCGCCTCCGAGATGTTGACGTTGTCGGCGACGGCGTACGTCGTGTAGCCCGCGTCGGCGAGCGTCGAGGCGATCGTCGGAACCTCCTCAGGGATCCGATTCAGTTCGAGGCCGAGCCCCTTGCTGATGAAATACCCGTGCAGCACGCCGTGCTGGAACGGATACAGCGACGTGTGGATCGAGGCCGTCGACGGGGCGGTCCACGACGAGGTCGAGAACGCGTTGTCGAAGACGACGCTCTGCGACTCGAGCTCGGCCAGGAACGGCGTCGTCTCGCGGCCGTAGCCGTAGGTCGGCCAGTTCTTCGCGCGCATCGTATCGAGTACGATGAGGACGACGTTCGGATCGCGGGAATCGGGCGCACCGCAGCCGGCGACGCCGCTCGCGACGAGGACGAGTGCGAGCATGAGCCGTGCGGTCGAACGCATGTGCGGGCAAGGCCGCGGTCGGGAGTCGTGCATGGAGAGCCTCGAGAGTCGCCGGATTCGATGCGGGATCTTCGAGGATAGCAGACGAGCCGAGACCTCGAAACGGTGGAGGATTGCACTGGCCTGCGAGGGGCTCTTCGGAATCTCGGGCCTCGATTGCGGCGCGGTCGCATCTCTGCGGGCGACTCTCGAACCCCGAGGTGACGATTCATGAGATCGAAGTCGCAACAGACCGTGACCCGAGACGCTCTCCTCGCCCAGGCGGATTTCGTCCGCTCGTTGGCCAGGGCGCTCGTCAAGGACCCGGATCGGGCCGACGACGTGGCGCAGCAGACGTTCGTGACCGCACTCGAAACTCCGCCACGCGAGACGTCCGCGCTGCGGAGCTGGCTGCGTTCCGTGATGCGGAACGTGGTGCGGCAAACGTATCGGTCGGATTCGAGCCGCGCCGCGCTCGAGCGACGACGAACTCCACCGGACGATCCGGAACGCCCCGACGCCGCCGCGCAGAATCGTGAAACCGTGCGCGACCTCGTCGAAACCCTCCTCGAGGTGCGGGAGCCTTATCAGACGGCGATCTTCCTCCGCTACTACGAGAACCTCGCCCCGCGCCGTATCGCGAGCCGACTCGGACTCCCCGTCGAGACCGTGAAGAGCCGCTTGAAGCGCGGGCTCCGTGAGTTGCGCGAACGGATGGACGCGCGCGGCTCGGGAGATCGAGCGTCGTGGCGGGCCTCGCTGGTGACCCTGCTGGGTCTTCCCGGCGGAGGGATGATCGCCCCGCAACCCACGACAGGAGGCGAACTCATGGGAACGGCAGGATGGGTGAAGATCATGCTCGCAGCATCGCTCGTCATGACGACGACGGCGATCGTGATCGTGGCGGTGAGGGACGAGGCGCCAAGCCAAAGCGACGAACGGTACGTAGCGCGAGCGGATGTCGAAGAGCCGGAAATCGACGTGCGCCCGACGTCGGCGCGCGATGAAGAGTCGGTCGCGACCCTCGGTGTCGAGCGGAGTCCCGAAGTCTCGCAGACGTTCGCGCGACCGTTTCGCGTCGTCGTGCGTGACGAGCTCGGAATTCCGATCGCGGGCGCTCGCATCGAGCGAGTCGACGCCGACGACCGTGACGATGCGGTGTCGCTCGGTACGACCGGGCGCGACGGCGTGCTCGATTCCGGGGCTCCAGGGGAGTCGTTCACGCTCGTCACGAGTGCGAGCGGCTACGCGACCGAGACGACGTCGTTTCAGCGCCCCGCACAGGCGAGCGAGCCGATCACGATCGTGATGCGCGAGGGGGCGGCGATCGCGGGTTCCGTTCGCTTCGCCGACGGTCGCAATCCGGGCGCGGGCGTGCGCGTCTACGCATGCCGCGAAGGCGGATGCCTGAGCGCGTACGAGCTCGCTCGCGGACTCGAGGACGTCGCGGATTCCGCGATCGTCGAGACCGACGCGCAGGGACGCTTCCGAGTCGAGGGATTGCTTCCGGGAGTGCCGTACGGAGTCTTTGCGGGCGCTCCGGGGATCGCGATGCTGCGCGGTATCGGTGAACTCGGTCCTCGGATGACGGGGTTGACCGCGATCGCGGGCGGCGACGACCTCGAGATCGTCGTCGGCCATTTGTACGGAACGGCGGCGCGGCTCGTCGAAGAGGGGGGCGCACCGTTACGAGTGACCGCGCGCGCCGAGTGGGAGGTGTCGGACTGGATCATGGCTGTCGAGGAGGTCAGCGGTCAGTCCGACTCTCGATTCGTCGGACTCGACGAGCCGACACTCGCACTCGCCGGTATCGACGTGGCCGCCGTCCATTCACGATTCCCGACCCCAAAGCACGTCACGAGCCGCTTTGTCGTGAGCGAGCGCGACGTCGACAGCCGCTCGGTGTGGCGGACGGTTTCCGCGGTCGGTTACGAGGACGCGGGAGGACAGGTCGAGGCGCCGAGGATCCGCGGCGACGCGGTGTCGTGGGACGACGTCGTGATGACGCCTGCCGACGTCATCCGAACCGGTGATCTCCGTATCGAGTTCGACTGGCCTGCGAGCTTCGAATCGGCGGTGAAGCGATCGGACCGAGCTCTCGGCAAGATTCTGCTCTCTCCCGAAGGCGGAGGTCCCGCGCTGTCGCTCGCGCTCGCACCGGGGGAAACCGGAGGCATCATCCAAGGCATCCCGGCGGGCTACTACCACGCGCGTTTCCGCGGCGAGGGCTTCGGTGCCATGGAGCCGGGCGTCGAGCAGCTCGCGATTCCCGTCGAGATCCTCGAAGGCGAGACGGCGACGCTGCGATTCGATCTCGGGGGTTTCGGTTCGATCGTGATTCACGCGGTCGATGCCGACGGCCGACAATATCTGCGTCGCCTGAAGGCGGAGCTCGAAGCGGTCGATGGGCGGACGACCGCATCGGGAAGTTCGCGCTCGTCATTCACGCTTCGTCGCGGACCGTTCCGGATTCCTGTTCTCGAACCGGGGGCGTACCGCATGACCGTCACCGTGCAGCGACACGGGTCGAGCCGTCTCGAGCCGATTCCGGTGACCGTCTACCACGGCGACACGACCGAAGTGACGATCGAGATCCCGCGGTTGCCCGCGACCGCATCGCAGCCTCCTCCTCAGGAAACGATCGAAGAGGCCGAGGGGATCTTCGTCGAAGTCGCTCGCTGATCCAACCGGAGCAACCCCGGTGCCCGTGCGCCGGGGTTGCCTCTCGCGTGCAGTGCTCGGTGCCTGCGGTGCTTGTTGCGCCGTAGCCGGCATTGATCTACGTTCGTTGCGTCGGGAGTGCGGACAGGATCGCGCCGCGCCCGCTCTTGGACGCTGCCGCAGGGAGCTCGTCGTACAGTGGATCGTGGAGTCGATGTTCGGGGACGGACGCGTGTCGGGCTCGTCGCGCTCGTCGTATTGATCGGGCTCGCGGCGGTTTCGTTGTGGTGGCTTCGCTCGGGCCGCGCCTTCGATCCGGAAGCCGCTCGCCGCGCCGCGAAGGGACGCGACGTCGTCTTGCTCACGCTCGACACGACACGCATCGATCGGCTCGGGTGCTACGGGTACTCGCGTCCGACGTCGCCGGCGCTCAACCGGCTCGCGTCCGAGGGTTGGCGCTTCGAGACGGCCTATGCATCGGCGCCCGTCACCCTGCCGTCGCACACGTCGATTCTCACCGGGCAGTACCCGACCACGCACGGCGTGCGCAACAACGCGCGCTACCGGCTGCGCGACGATGCGACGACGCTCGCCGAGTCGCTGCGTGCGGCGGGCTACCAAACCGCGGCGTTCGTGAGCGCGCTCGTGCTCGAGAGTCGTCACGGACTCGCGCAGGGTTTCGATCACTACGGGGACGATGTTTCGGGTCATGTCGCCGAGAACCGTTTCTCGATCGGGCAGCGGCCCGCGTCGGCGGTCGTCGACGAGGCGTTGGCCTGGATGCGCGCCCGTGATCCGAACCGCCCGGCGTTCGTCTGGCTGCACTTCTTCGATCCGCACCATCCGCTGACGCCGCCGGAGGAACTCGTCGAGCGATTCGGCACACAGGACGGCGATCTGTACGACGCCGAGATCCGTAGCATGGACGATGCGATCGGGCGGTTTCGGAAGGAAATCGAGGCGCTCGGTATCGATCCGATTTGGGCTGTCGTCAGCGACCACGGCGAGGGGCTGGGGG
>JAUIME010000755.1 GCA_030433195.1 bacterium | reverse complement strand
GAACATGACGAGCGCCTACAGCGGCATTCGCCTCGGCTCGGGGCTCGCGCGGCAGTTCCAGTACGAGAAGACGCAGAGCCGCATCGGCGGCACTCTGTGGAATGCGCTCGACGACTACATCGCCAACTCGCCCGTCTTCTACGCGGACCGCATCGAGACGCCGCTCCTCATCCAATTCGGCGACATCGACGAAGCCGTGCCGTGGGAGCAGGGCATCGAGCTCTACATGGCGATGCGCCGACTCGACAAGGACTGCGTGTTTCTCCAGTACCGAGGCGAACCGCATCACCTTCGCAAATACCCCAACAAGCTCGATTACTCCATCAAGATGAAGGAGTACTTCGACCACTACCTCCGCGGCGCCGAAGCTCCCGCTTGGATGACCGAGGGCGTTCCGTATCGCGGGGAGTGAGCTTCCCGTCAGTCGAGCTTCATCGCCTGCAGGGCGCCTGCGTCTTCGATCCAGACGACGACGGCGCCGAAGGTGTCCGTGACGTGGACTTGCGGCTCGGCTGAGATCTCGGGGGAGTTCGAGAGGTTGGTCGGCGCGGAGACGACGCCGAACGGATCGACCGAGAGGGCGAGGATGTCGCCCATGCCGGCGTCGTAGTCGACGTAGGCGATGCGGGCGTCGCCGACGGCGTCGATCGCGACGGCGGGTTCCCAGGCGCCTTCGGTGGAGGTCGTGAGCTGGGCCTGCGGACTCCACGTGGCGCCTCGGTCGAGGCTCTCGCGAAGGAAGATCTGCATCACGCCGGAGGGGTCTTGGTCGGCGAAGACGACGACGAGTCGGTCGGCGTCGGCCGGGTCTTGGGCGATACGGCAGTGGACCGACGGACTCGTCGAGCTCGTGAGCCGCACGACGGGGCTCCGCTGCGATACACCCACAGGGGTCGAGAAGGGGGGCGCCGACGTGAGCCCGCGATCGATCGGCTGGACGAGCGTGTAGAGGACTTCCCAGTTCGCGACCGATGCCAACTTCTCGCCCGGGCTCGCCGTGAGCAAGTCCGAGCGCGTGGCGACGATGCCGATCGAGTCGTCGTCGAAGGTGACCGTGTCGAGCGAGCGGAAGTAGGCGGATCGCCGGGCCGACGTGAGGGCGTCGCTCATGTAGAGCGTCGTCGAGAACTGATCGTTGCTCTCGGCGAGGATGACGCGATCGCCGGATCCGTTCGCGTACATCGGCAGCAGGATCGAATCGGTGTCGCGGTGGGAAACGAAGTGCGGTCGGATCGGAACCTCGTAGTTGTCGCCGGAAGCGTCTTCGATCGCCTCGTTTCCGAAGAGGTTGCTCGGCTGGAAGCTCGCGCCTCCGTCGAGGCTCGTGACGACCCGCGCTTTCCAACCAGACGTATCATGTCCGAGATGGTGCACCCAAGCGACGTGCAGTCCGTTGGCGTTGAGGCCGATCGTCGTGTCTTGCGCGAGGAACCGCGAATCCGGGAACTCGGTCGTGAGGACCAGCTCGGGATCGAACGCGACCCCGATGCCGTCGACGACGGCGCGCCGGAACACGATCTCGATCTCTTCGTTTTCGGTGCGTCGGTACGCGGTGTAGATCTCGTCGCCCTCGCCTTCGATCGCGAGATCGATGATCGAGTCGTTGCGCGTGTCTTCGACCGTCGCGCCGATCGCCTCGAAGACGGGGCGACCGATCGCCCACGGCATCTCGAAGTCGAGGAGCTCGGCGATCGTCGGCGCGATGTCGACCTGCTCGGTGCGGCGCGGCACGACCTGATCGGCCGGAGTATCGGGTCCGAGCACGAGCGCGAACACCTCACGGCAACCGAGGCAGCCACCCGTGTGATTCACGAAGTCGCCGTACTCGACGAGGTGCCGACCGTGGTCGGTCGTCACCACGAGGGTCGTCTTGTCCGCGTAGTGCGGATGCGTCTGGATGTAGTTCCACAGGTCTCCGACGATCTCGTCCATGTTGCGGATCACGTCGCCGTGGAGGTCGAACAGCCCGAAGTGTCCCGAATTGTCGGTGATGCCGAGCGCGAGAACCATGAGCGACGGGTAGTCTTCGGCGTCCTTCGCGGGACTGAACGACGTCAGCTCCTGCAGCTTCGCGAAGGCGAGGTCGTCCGTGTTCTCGTCGTCGATGAATTCGTTGTTCTCGTCTCGGAACGGGATCTCGCGGGGATCGAAGAAATGTGTTTCGGGGGCGTAGTCGGCGCCGTAGCGCGGGTGGAAGCTCGTATCGATGCCGCGCTCGTTGTGCTTGGACGGGAAGAACAGCACTTGCGACTCGGTGGCGCCGACGTCCCGCCGGTAGTGCTCGATCAGGGTCGGCCAGCGCGAGCGGACGTCTCGGAATCCGCGCGGGTCGGTGTCGATGCCGCGATTGGGCTCGGCGTGCCAACGACCCGTCATGATGTTGGACATCGCGGAGACCGTCTTCGTGTAGCCGCGGTTGCGCATGTTCGACAGCAGCGTGCCTTCCGGCATCAGGTCGTGGTACATGTGCGGGATGTACGGATGCGTGCCGCCACCGACCGGGAACCCGAAGGCCTCCGAGGCGCGCAGCCCGTCGATGAGGACGAGGACCACGTTCTCGGTTTCGTAGGTGCCCGTGCCCGACGAAGAGGCGGGGCGCATGAGCCAGCCGAACCCGGCGAGCAGGCCGAGGATCGAGAGACCGAAGGCGAGTCGCACAAAGGACTTGTGGCTGGTGGTCGGGTCTTGCATGAGAGTCCTCGGGAGGCGGGTGCCGCGTCTGGAATGTGCCCCTTAAATCAATGTCTCCGTCGAGGGTAGCAGAGATCCGGGCAGGGCGGAAGA
>JAUIME010000754.1 GCA_030433195.1 bacterium | reverse complement strand
TGAGCGCGTGGGCCGTGAGCTCGCCTGCGAGAAACAGTCCCGGTGCGTGCGGAGCCTCGAGCGATTCTTCGAGGACGGGGATGTCGCGTCGCTCGGCGAGATCCGCGATCGTGACCGTGATCGCACCGACGGGACACTCCGCTTCGCAGCGCCCGTGACCGACGCAGCTCGCCCCCCGGACGACGACGGCTTGGCCGTGCACCAGGTCGAGGATGCCCGTTTCGGGACACGCGGAGACGCAGGTTCCACAACCGAGGCAACGCGAGAGGTCGACGACGGGATGCGCGAGCTGGGCCTTGTCGCTGCCTTCGGCGCGGGCCTCTTCGAGGTCGCCGATGGCGGCGCGCATCCGCCGTAGCTCGGCGCGGCGTGAGAGCACGACGAGTAACGCGATGCCGCACGTGACGACGACGCCGATCAACAGGGTCCAGCTCATCGCCCGTGCCTCCTACTCGCCCGCAGCCTCATGGAGGATCCGGGCTCGCTCTCCGTCCGTGCGTCGTTTCGAGCTCGCGCGGTGCGCCACCGTATGAGCCGATGTCACTCGAAGAGGACGGCGCGCGAACTCGCGACGCCGTCCTCCTGGTCTTGCTGTCGTTGCCGGGTCTGCGGCATCACTCCGCGGCGTTCGATGCCTGACGCTGCGCGAGCTCGACCTGTCCGGGCAAGGCCGCCGAGCGGACGTAGTCCTGCGCGGCGACGAGGCAGTTGCCGAACGACGCGTCGAGATGGTCGGCTTCTCGCGTGAGCGAATGGACTTCGCCCGAGAGCTCGGCCACCGCCGCGGCGTTGAAGTCCTGACCGAGGAACAGCAGGTGATCGCGAAGCGTCGCGTTGAACACCCCGAGCTTCTCCTGCGTCGGCTCGACGGCAGCCACGATCGTCTCGTAGCGTTCGAGCGTCGCTTCGAGGCGCGCTTGGCTGCGCAAGCGCATGTCCATGCTGGAGAATCCGCTGAGGTTCGAGGCCCACTGCTCGAAGAACGGCCCGGCGGCGCGCTTCATCGGATCGACGGCGCCCTTCAGGTCGTTGTAGTGCTTCTCGGACTTCTCGACGGCCGAGACGAATTCGGCGTAGCCCGTCACGGGATCGCCGCCGAAGTCGGGCGACACGATCGCATGCAGCGCCGCGAGTGCGTCGCGTACTCCCTGTTCGGCCAGTTCGCATTCGATGTGGACGCGTTCGATGCGGCCGAGCAGGTCGTCGACCTGGCGCGGTCCGACCTTCTCCTTCGTCGTGAACACGCCGCAACCCGCAAGGGTCGTCAGCAACGGAAGCAGAAGCAAAAACGTGACAGCGGAGTTGCGGTTTCTCACAGCGGCACCTCGCTCAGGAATCCCCGGATCTCAGAAAATGACGGCTGACCCTTTCGGCGATTCGGCCGCTCGTCTTGAGCCGGAATCCGGCGAGTGAAAGTTGCCTCGAGCGCAAGCGGAAGGGACCCACGCGAGAGCGCGCGAATTGCGCTTTGCGAAGGAGACCGGGCGGGAGCGAGGCAGGAGGCGGGGCGGCTTCGCGTCACGACGAGTCGACATCGAAGTCCGTAAGACTTCGATGTCGACCGTCGGTGGAGTCAGTTGCGGGAGGCGAGCGTGTGACGGGCCCACGTTTCGGCGATCGAACGGAGCTCGCCGTCGCCCGCGGCGATCTCGCGCTGCGAAGCCGGGTCGTCGTCGCGGAAGTAGCGTTGTTCGAGCGTCCGGATCGAGCGCTCGAGCTCGCGTTGCTGCGCGGGATCGAGGCCGTTGTCGCGTTCGATGTCGCGCAGGAAGCCGAGTACCGTGAACGGCGTGAGGGTTTCGGGAACGTCGAGAGCCTCGCCCGACTGCATCCTCGTCGGCTCCAAGCGTCGCATGAAGAGGAGGAGGCCGGCGGCGCTCGCCACGATGAACCCGAGCGCGACGAACAGCGCCCATTGGCTCTGGGGATTGCCGTAGGTTTCGTCGAGGTCGACGACACGTTCGACGGAGACGAGGTCGGCGTCGACGTAGCGCTGGTAGATCGCCGTCGCGTCATCGGACTTCGCGGCCGCGAACGCGAACTGCGTGGGGAGCTTCTCGAGACCCTCGCGCGCGCGCAACTCCACGAGCCATCGGCGTTCGGAGAGGATCGCGGGCTCGGCGGATTCTTGGTCGAACTCGGACGGCGAGACACCGTCGTCGGAGGTCTCGACGATCTCGAACTCGCCCGGATCGAGGTCGACGAGCGTGTCGAGGTCGGGTGCGAGGCCGCGACCGATCGCCTTCACCTCGAGCAGAAGCTTGCCTTCGTCGGCCTGCCGTTCGTCGAGGATCTGCGTGATCTCGGCACCTTCGAACGGACGCGGATCACCGGCTGTCGTCGATGCGTCGATCGGGAGCACCGGCGACTCGATCGGCAACACCACGTAGCCCGACGTGTCGAGGAAGTCGAGGTCGAGCCGCACGGGCGGCACCGCGTCGACTTCGGGGCCGCGCGCGCGCAGCGTCAAGTAAGCATACGGCGTGACGCGCCAGCCGTATTCCTGGGTCGCGCGCGAGTTGACCTTCGGGCTCTCGAACGAAACCGCGAGAACCTCGAAGTGCTCCTCGAGCGCCGCCTCGGCGGCCTCTTGGAACTTGTCGCGATAGTCTTCGGTGGGGCGGCCGTAGTTGTAGCCGTAGGCGTTGTTGTTCTGATTCTGTAGGTACCGTCCGAAGCCACCCGATTCGCGCTCGATCTCGCGCGTGTGCACGATGTCGACGAACACGCCGAACGGATCGCCGTGGCCGACGTTCGACGAGCCGTCGATGCGTGACTCGAGTCGAATC
>JAUIME010000753.1 GCA_030433195.1 bacterium | reverse complement strand
CTCCGGCAACGCGACGAGCTCGATAAGCGTGGGCAAGACGTCGATCATCGACACGGGCGTGTCGATGCGACGACCGCCCTCGATCGCGCCGGGCCAGATCACGAGCAGCGGAATCCGGGTCGCGTAGGCGTCGAAGAGGGCGCCTTGCCACGGTTCGGGCTGCGGCTCGATCGCACCGCGACCGAAGCGGGCGAACGTGCCGGCGGGGTGCCCATGGTCGGAGGCGATCACGAGGATCGTGTTCGACCACGCCCCGTCCTTCTTCAGACGTTCGACGAATTGCTCGAGGGCGTGGTCTTGGTGCGCCATCGTCTCGTCGTACAATCCGCGCCGCACGTCGAAATACGGTGCACGATCGACGCCGGCTTTTTCGAGCGCGATGTCGTAGAAGCCCGACACGCTCGTCGTCCCGAAGTGCTCCTGCGCGGATTGCCAGATTCGTCCATCCCATTCGCCGAGCTGGCGGCGCTGCTCTGTCGACACGAATCGACCTGCGAACGGGGCGACGGGGTCGTTCGGTTCGTGGACGTCGGTGGTCTGGAAGTGGACGAAGTGCGGCCCGGCGGGGTAGGCCTCGAGGAATCGGTAGAAGTGCTCGTGCAAGTCGAGGGACGAGGTGGAGTGGTGTTCGGTCTCGGCGTCGCGCATGACGTCGATACCTTGGTCGATGCCGATGATTCGTCCGGCGTTCGGGTTCGCGGTGAACGATGCCGTCACGTAGCCCGCCTCCCGAAAGTGATCGGCGATGGTGACCGCGCCTTCGGGAACGGCGGTCGAGTGGAGCCCGCGTCGCAGGCCGCCGATGACGCTGTGTTGCAGTCCGGTCATGAACGAGACCGTCGAAGGTTGCGTCCACGTCGCGTTCGAGTACGCGCGCGTGAACAGCACGCCCTCTGCCGCGAGCTTCTCGAGAAACGGGGTGGTTTCACGCTCGTAGTCGTAAAGACTCATGAAGTCCGCGTCGCCGCCGTCGATCACGTAGAAGACGACGTCGGGGTGTTCGGGGGACCGGGGATGCGAGACGATCGGCCCTCCGAAGAGGGCGACGGCACCCGTCGTCTCGCTCGTCGCTTCGAGCACGAGCCCGACGTCGACCGCGGCCGCGTGATGCTCGCGATCCCCGAGCGCCTGGCCTAGGTCGATCGTGCGCGGGTGCCATCGGGCGGCGTCGCGGACGACCTCGTCAAACACGACGGTGCGCTCGTCACCGCTCTCGATCGCGACGCGATAACGGACGACGTCGCCGGCCCGGACGGCGAGAGCGAAGTCGAAGCGGGTCCCGGTTCGCACCGCGACGGGAGCGTCGATCGTGGCGGGCGCGTGGGCGAAGATCGTGTCGTAGGTGAGGTCGCCGACCGTCACGTGGCGATTGCCGAAGGGGTCGCGATAGGCCGATCCGCGCGGCATCAGCGTGATCGAATGGATGACGACCTCGCTGCGCGTGAAGGCCGCGAAGAGGATCGACAGATCTCCGATCTTCGCGTCCGGATTCTCGGCGGGCCGAAGCGGAATCGCGTAGCGCTGTAGAGAACCGTCCCCGAAGACGGGAGCGACGTGGTCGCCGACGCGCATGAACATCCACGGGCCCGGGACGTCGCCGGTCGCGGCGATACCGCGGTCGACGATGAGGCCGCCGAAGCGATCGCTCGTGCGCGCTTCGACGATCACGGATTCCCAATCACGAACCGCGAGGTCGGGCAGATCGATGCACATGCCCGCGACGGCGTCGCCCGGAACCGTCAGGCGAAGTCCGTCCTCTGTCGAGGCGAGCTCGGCCTTCATGACGAACGGTCGGTTCGACGTAACGGGACGCCACGGACCGACTCCCTGCTCGAAGCGCCACACGCGAGGCTCGCGCCCGGCGGCGGGGGAGGCCGAACTCGCGATGTCGGCATCCGCGAGCGCGAGCGTGAGATGGGTCGTGGTCGCCTGCCCCGATTTCGGTGCCGCGGCGGGGGGAGCGTCGCTGCGGCATGCCGTGACGACGAGCGAGAGCACGGCCGCCAACAGTGCCGAACGGGCTTGGGTCATCGATCGGTCTCCGAGCGAGAGGTGCGAAAGGCGCGAGTGCCTATTCTGCCCCCTCGTCTCGAAGGCCGCAACCGTTACCTGATGCGCAGGTCTTGCCGTCGGGTTGCGCGTTGCTGCACGAGCTGCCGTCCGGCCGCACGACCGAACAGCTTCGGCAGGCGTCCGACTCGGCGACTCGGTGGAGTAGCTCCTCGAGCGCTCCGATGTCGACCGGCTTGGTCAGGAAGTCGTCCATCCCGGCGTCGAAGCACGCGCGGCGATCGTTCGAAGACGTGTTGGCCGTCATGGCGACGATTCGCGTACGGCGGTCGAGATCGGTCTCGTGATCGCGAATTGCGCGGGTCGCGCCGTAGCCGTCGAGTACCGGCATCTGACAGTCCATGAAAACGACGTCGTACTCTTGCGTCTGCACGGCTTCGACGGCTTCGCGGCCGTCGATAGCGATGTCGACCCGACAACCGAGTCGCTCGAGGAGTCGCGTCGCGACGGCGCGATTGACGCGATTGTCGTCGACGAGGAGCGCTCGGGCACCTTGGATCATGCACGGTTTCCCGGGAGAGGTGGCGTCGACCGCCGGCTCGTCGGGCGCGGCTTCGCCCGTGACGAGCTCGGAGATCGTCCTCGAGAACGCGCCGATTCGGAGCGGCTTCGCAATGAGCGCGTCCACGTCGAGCTGTTTGAGGATGCCGTACTCGTCGGCGTTGCGATAGCGCGTGATGGCGACGATCTTGGAGATCTCGCGGTACGACGTGCGGAACGTCT
>JAUIME010000752.1 GCA_030433195.1 bacterium | reverse complement strand
TCGATGTCCTGCGACAGCATCACCTGCATCTGCTGAGCGATCTCAGCGACGTCATCACGCGCCTCCGCGAGCGCGATCGCCTCCTCCAGCGCGGCACGTCGCAGTTCCCGCTGCTCCTGAAGGACGCGATCGAAGAGGACGGCGACGTTGCGGCCGCGCGGCTGCGGGGCGGGTTCGTGCGCCTCTTCGACGAACGCGCCGAGGAGGTAGACCGAGCGGTCGGCGGCCTGCTTCGCGAGCCACTGCCACGTCGGGCCTTCGGCGGGCTCGCGCACGGCGCCGGCGTTCATCGAGAACCCCGTCGCGAACATTTCGGGCAGGCAGATCCATTCGGCGCCGCGATCGCAAGCGGCGTGCGTCCGGCGGCGAGGAGCGCTGTGCCGTAGTTGGTGTGGCGCTCGGACCGACCTGGATCGAGCTGTGCGGCACGACGAAGCTGGACGATCGCTTCGTCGAGCTCGCCCGAGGGCTTCGAGTGACTTGCAGAACGCGAAGCGCGCGAGGTGTCGCCCGCCGCGGCGTTCATCGTAGAAGAACGACGGCGGAACCGCCGCAACGCCGATTTCGCGCGTGAG
This sequence comes from bacterium, assembly GCA_030433195.1. Taxonomy (GTDB): domain Bacteria; phylum Planctomycetota; class JACOTG01; order JACOTG01; family JAUIME01; genus JAUIME01. The sequence goes on along the minus strand of JAUIME010000752.1, from coordinate 2,226 downwards.
GAACGTGCAGAACTCGAGGTCGTCGTCGAAGCCGAACGGCGAGAAGTCGGCGAGCACGAAGTACGAGCCGGCGGGCGGCGGGCCGAGTCGGAATCCCGCGTCGCCGAGGATGCTCATCAAGGCGTCGCGGCGCGGCAGGTAATCGGCGCGTAGCTCGGGGGCGAACGTGTCGAGTGATCCGATCGCTTCGGCCATCGCGAGCTGGAACGGGGCGGGCGTGCAAAACGTCACGTATTGGTGGCTCAGGCGGATCGCGTCGGTGAGCGGCGCGTCGGCGTAGGCGAAACCGACCTTCCATCCCGTGAGGCTGAACGTCTTCGCGGTCGACGAGATACGCACCGTGCGTTCGCGCATGCCGTCGAGCGACGCGATCGGGACGTGCTCGTGGTCGTCGAAGACGAGATGTTCGTAGACCTCGTCGGCGAGCACCAAGGCGTCGTACTTCGTGGCGATGCGCGCGATCGTCTCGAGCTCGGCGCGCGTGAAGACCTTGCCGGTCGGGTTCTGCGGCGTGTTGAGGACGATCATGTGCGTGCGGTCGCTGCACGCCGCGTCGAGAGCGGCTTCGTCGAGCGCGAAGTCGGGAAACTCGAGCGCGACGTAGCGCGGCGTGCCTCCCGCCATCGTGATGCACGGCGCGTACGAATCGTAGTACGGCTCGAGGCACACGACCTCGTCGCCCGGCGCGACGAGCGCGAGGATCGACGATGCGATCGCCTCGGTCGCGCCCGCGAAGACGGTGATCTCGCGGTCGGCGTCGTAGTCGTGACCGTAGCGCGACGCCGCATCGGCCGCGAGCGCCTCGCGCAGCGCCGCCGTCCCGTGGCTCGGGACGTATTGATTCTTGCCCTCGCGGATGGCGCGCTCGGCCGCGCGCTTGATCGACTCGGGTCCGTCGAAGTCGGGGAATCCTTGCGAGAGGTTGATCGCGTCGTGTTCGATCGCGAGGCGGCTCATTTCGGTGAAAATCGAGACGCCGAACGGCTGGAGGCGGGCGTTGTGGGGATTCGTGGTCATGGAGGCTTCTCGTTCGATCGCGGCTTTGCCGAGCGATTGTAACGTGTTCGCGTGCCTGGCCAAGAGCGGGGTCTCATGCCATACTCTTTTTCTTTTTCGCCCGGTCCTTCTTCCATGTACCCGAGTCGCGAGGGCAAATCCGCTTCCCGTTCGTCTTCATCCGGAGACTCCTCCTCCGCGAAGAAGGGCAAGGGGAAGAAGAAGGGGCGACGCAAGGGCGGTCCGCGACGCCGGTCGGCTTCTTCGAAGTCGGGCGCCTCGTCGCAGTCGGGCGATTCTTTGAAAGCGAAGAAAACCGGGGGCCATCCCGCCGCGGCGAAGCGCCGCAAGAAGGCCGCCGCGCGCGTCCAGCCCGCTCCCGACGCGCGGCGTTTCAAGGGATTCCCGCTCTATCCGTTCCAAGAGAAGGCCGTCGATACGATCGACAAGGGACACTCGGTCGTCGTGGCCGCGCCGACGGGCGCCGGCAAGACGCTGATCGCCGAGTACGCGATCGAGAAGGCGCTTCGCGAGAACGGGCGCGTGGTCTACACCTCGCCGATCAAAGCGCTCAGCAACCAGAAGTACCGCGACTTCACGTCGGCCTATCCCGATCGCGTCGGCATCATGACGGGCGACGTCACGATCAACCCGGGCGCGCCCGTGCTCATCATGACCACGGAGATCTTCCGCAACACGTTGTTCGAAGATCCCAAGCGCCTCGAAGACATCCAGTACGTGATCTTCGACGAGATCCACTACCTCGACGACATCGACCGAGGAACCGTCTGGGAAGAGAGCCTGATCTTCGCGCCGGAGTCGATCGGCGTGATCGCGCTCTCGGCGACGATCAGCAACCTCGAAGAGTTCGCGACGTGGATCCGCGCCGTGCGCGACCGTCCGCTCGTGCTCGTGCAGACGCTCGATCGCCCGGTGCCGCTCGAACATCACCTGTACACCGAAGAACACGGGATCCAAGATCTCAAGCGCGTGCGCGGGGCACTCAAGTCTCCGCCGCGAAAGCGCAGCAAGACGCGCTTCGACATCATCGATCATTTGGAGCGCGAGCAGTACATGCCGGCGCTCTACTTCTGCTTCAGCCGTCGTGCGTGCGAGCGACGCGCGCGCGAGAACCTGCACCGTAATCTGCTCAGCGCCGAAGAGCAGGCGACGATCCGCGCGACGTTCGAGAGCCTCGTCGACACGTTCCAGGTGGGGCACTTCAAGCAG
>JAUIME010000751.1 GCA_030433195.1 bacterium | reverse complement strand
CTCAGACCTTGTTCCAGGCGTGGTCGTTCGCCCATCGCGATGGCGATGCGGAGTATGCGGTGGACGCCGCGCGGCACTACCTCCTGGCGATGCGGGATCTTTGCCGAGCCCGCGACATCGCGTTCATGGTCGTGCTCTTGCCCGCGAAGGACGACGTCGATGCTCGGGTCGGACCTCGCTACGAGGACTGTCTCTCGAGGCTGCAGCTCGACGAACGGCAGGCGAGCGTTCATTTGGAGCTCGGCTCGCATCTTCGCGAAGCGCTGCGAGCCGAAGGAGTGCGGGTCATCGACGCGCTCGAGGCCATGCGGGCCGAACCCGAGCCGCTCTACTGGGACTCGGACCACCATCTCAACGTCCACGGGCATGTGTTTCTCGCCGATCTCGTCCACGACGAACTTGCGGCGATCGGTCTCATCGCGGGGCGTTAGCCCGGAGGATCGACATGCGGGTCATCCCGGACGGATGGTCTCGCGGTCCGGCGAGGCGACCGCACCGGTGCTTCGGCTCCCCGGGTTGTGTAAGATAGGGGCGCGCAGAGGTTTCCCGGGTGGGATCGGCGGCGACGGCGAGGCTCGGGAAAGGACCGATCGAGGGAACGAGCGAGTGCGAGCGCAGCGACAGATTCGAGCTACCGCGGGACTCTGCATCGCGGTCTTCTTCCTCGGCATGGCCATTCCCGGACGATCCGCTAGCGGAGCCGAAACGACTCGCGTAAGCATCTCGAAGCGCGGTGTGGAAGGCGACGATCTGTCGCGTCGCGCCGTCCTTCGCGACGCGCGCCACGTCGCCTTCGTCAGCGACGCGTCGACGCTCGTCGGGGGGGACGCGAACGCCGCGCGCGACGTCTTCCTTCACGATCGACTCGCGCTCACCACGATTCGGGTGAGCGAGACTCCCGCGGGGGTTGGCGGCGACGCACCGAGTTTCGACCCCGCGCTCTCCGCGAACGCCGACCGGATCGCGTTCGAGAGCGCGGCGACCAACTTCGTCGCGGGGGACTCGAACGGAGTGCGCGACATCTTCGTCTGGGAGCGGGTGACGGGTTCGATCGCGCTCGTGAGCGAAGGAGTCGGCGGGACGGTCGCCAACGGAAGCTCGTTCCAGCCCTCGATCACACTCGATGGGGCGACCATCGCGTTTCGCAGCGCGGCATCGAACCTCGTGGCCGACGACACCAACGGATTCCTCGACGTATTCGTACGCGATGGCAGTCACGAGATCGTACGGGTGAGCGTCGCTTCGGACGGCTCGCAAGCGAACGGGATCAGCAGCCGACCGCGCATTGCGGCCGATGGCGGGATCGTCGTGTTCGAAAGCGCCGCGTCCGATCTCGTCACCGGCGATACGAACGGCGCCGTCGACGTCTTCGTGCACGATCTCTCGACTCGCGAGACGACCCGGGTGAGCGTCGCGACCGACGGGACCCAAGGGAACGGAGATTCGCGGCATCCTGCAGTCTCGCGGGACGGTCGATTCGTTGCCTTCGAGAGCGCGGCCTCGAACCTGGTCGATGACGATCTCAATGGACTCTCCGACGTGTTCGTTCACGATCGCACCTCCGGTGTGACGATCTGCGTGAGCCGAACCGAAGGGGGGACGTCATCGGACGGCGGCTCGTACGAACCCGACCTCGACGGCGCCGGATCGATCGTCGTGTTCTCGAGCGACGCGACGGATCTCGTCGCGGGCGACGGCAACGGTTTGCGAGACGTCTTCGCGTACGATCGATCGAGCGGCTCCATGGTACTCGTCAGCTTGGCGAGCGACGGGACGGCGGGGAACGGGGCGAGCGAGCGGGCGGCGATCGCGCTCGACGCGTCGCTGGTAGCTTTCGACTCGGAAGCGACCGGCTTCGACGGTCCGTTCGACACGAACGCGGTCGGTGACGTCTTCGTCGTCGCGTCGGCGCACGATCCGCATGCCTGCCGCAAGGGAAACGTGAACGCGGCCTCCGGTGCGCCGGCCGACGTGGTTTTCGTGAACGGATCGGCGGGTGTCGGGACGGAGCGGTCGGTGGTTCTCCGCTCCGATTCGCCGTTCACGCTCGACGTCGCGGGACCGCCCTCGAACCCGGGGGGCCCCGCGCGCTTCGTCCTGTACGGGTGGTTCGGGCATCCGAACGAGAGTACCGCCGCGATCCTGCCGATCGGGATCGGAACGACGTGCCTCGCGATCCCGCTCGTCGGCGACGTGCCGGCGCCGGTCGCGATCTGGAACAACGTCGGACGCACTCCACAGCTCGGTGAGCCGACCCTGCCGTCGGTGCCCGCACCCACCACACTGCTCTCGAAGCCCGGCGGACTCGGCATCGAAGGGGCACTGTTCTTCCAGGGACTCGTCTTGGACGGCGGGTCGCCGGAAGGACGCGTCGCGGTCACGAACGGCATCGCTGTCCGCCTTTTGGCGCCCTGATCCGAGACGTTGCGGGCGGCGAGTCGCGAGCTTGCCGCTCGTGCACCGAGATCCTATGGTTTGGCGCGCTCGCGACCGGCGGCCGAGCGCATCTCCCGCATGACATTCCCACTTCGCAACGTCTCCCCGGAGGGTCGCATGGCGTTCGTCTATCGAGGTCGGTCGCTCGAGAAGATCGGCATCATCGGATCGGGTCAGATCGGCCCGGATATCGCGCTCTACATGACGAAGGTCTTCGCGCCGCACGGTGTGCCCGTGGTCGTCGTCGACGTGTCGGAGGAGGCGCTCGAGCGCGGCAAGAAGAAGCTCGAGAAGAAGGTCGGCAAGGGAGTCGAGACGAAGGCGTTCCGCGAGGATCGGGCGCGCGCGATGATCGACAACGTGACCTTCACG
>JAUIME010000750.1 GCA_030433195.1 bacterium | reverse complement strand
TCCTCGCTCGCGTTCGCGGTGAGGATCGCGCGCCCGGAGATGCCAACTTCCTCGGCGATCGACTTGCTGATCTTGAAGTCCGGCTTGTGGATGAACTCGCGGTCGAAGTTGCGCGCGACCGGGAACTCCATCTTACCTTCGCGATTGAACACGATGATGAAGCCGCGAGCCGCGCCCGTGAGCTCGATCGCGCTGTCGATGACGAGCGCGAGCAGCTTGTTGATCTGCAGCTCCGAGTTGAGCGCCTTGCTCGTTTCCTGCAGCTTCACGAGGCGCTGGTAGCGGTCTTCGAGGTTGCGCAGGCTCGACAATCCACGCTTCTCGAGCAGCTCGGTGAAGACGCGCTCGCTCTCGAACAAGCCTTCTTCGCCGAGCGTGCGGTAGGCGTCGTCGACGAGCTTGCGGAGCTTGGCCGTGAGCTTGTCACGCTGTTCGGCGCGTTCGTCCTGACGAAACTCCTCGGGGGCGCGCTGGAAGAAGATCTTCGCCTCGCCGATGCCGATCTGGTCGCCGGGCCGCAGCACCTTCTGCGAGATCTGTTGGCCGTTCAGCAGCGTGCCGTTCTGGCTGTCGAGGTCGACGAGCTTGTACCCCTCGGCCACGCGATCGATGCGGCAGTGGCTCCGTGACGACTTGCGGTCGTTCAGCTGCAAGTGGTTTTGGTCGGAGCGTCCGATCGAGATCTGCGGTTCCGCGAAGAAGCGGGACTGCGTCTTGTTGCCTTCGGTGACGATCAGCTTGATCATTCGAGCGGATTCCTCAGAGGAGCTTGCACAGCTTCGCATACTGCAGGAGGAGCTTGCGCTCGTCACCGCTCTCGAATCGTATCACGACGCGCGCCTGCCCGCTCCGGCCCGAGATCTCGAGGATCGTGCCGATTCCGAAGTGCTCGTGTTGGACGACGTCGCCGACCTCGAAGCCGTCCGCCTCGGGCTCCGGCGTCGAAGGGCTTCGGCGGCGGAGCGATCCGCCGCTCGAGTCGACCGCGAGGTCGTCCTCCTCTTCGGGAGCCGCCGTGTCGGTCTCGACGTCGTCGGGGGCGCGTCCCGAGTCGAGGAAGTCGTCGAACGCGGGGGCCCGGTCGCGTCTGCGGAAGCTCGTCGGCTCGTAGCCGGGATCGAGCTCGGGGTCGAACCCGAACGATTCGGCACCTTCGACGTAGGCCGCGTCGGCGGGGATCTCTTCGAGGAAACGCGATGGCAGCCCCGGCCCGGAACTCCCGAATCGGTTGCGCAGCATGGCCGTCGTGATGACGAGCCGCTCGCGCGCGCGCGTCATGCCGACGTGGAACAAGCGCCGCTCCTCTTCGACGTCGCACGCGTCGATCGACCGTTGATGGGGCAGTAGGCCTTCTTCGAGGCCGACGATGAACACGAGCGGAAACTCGAGCCCCTTGGCCGCATGCAGCGTCATCAGCGTGACGCGCGGGACGTCGCGGTCCCAGTGATCGATGTCGGACAGCAGCGAGACTTCTTCGAGAAACTCGCGCAGCGTGCCGTTCGGATGCCGGAAGTCGAACTCCATCGCCGCGGCCACGAGCTCGCGCACGTTCTCGAGCCGCTCTTCTTCGCGGCCGGAGTCGGTCTGGGCGAGATAGGCTTCGTACTGCGTCGCTTCGAGCACGATGCGCAGCAGCGGCGCGACCGGCGATTCGGGCGCGTCCGTGATCTCCTGGAGGATCGTGCGGAGCGCGCGGAGGCCGGCCAGTCCCTGCTTCGGAAGGCCGACGACGTTCTCGCAGTCGCGGATCGCGTCCACGAGCGGGACGCCGTGGTCGCGCGCATGGCGCTTGAGAGCGGCCACGGCCTTGGGGCCGACGGCGCGTCGCGGCACGTTGACGATGCGTTCGAGCCCGATCGCGTCGGCCGGATTCTCACGGACGCGCAGATAGGCGAGCAGGTCTTTGATCTCGCGCCGCCGGAAGAACTCGACCGTGCCGACGATCGAGTACGGGATCGATTCCTGAATGAGACAGCGCTCGAGCGTTCGCGACAGTGCGTTCGTCCGGAAGAAGATCGCGATGTCGTCCGGCGATCGTCCCTCGCGGATCTCGTCGCGGATCACGCGCGTGACGGTCGTCGCCTCGCGCAGGTCGTCACGAAGATGCAGCACGCGGATCGGCTCGCCGACGTCGTTGCGCGTCCACAGCCGCTTGTCCTTGCGCCGGCGATTGTGCGCGATGACACCCGACGCGCCTTCGAGGATCTTCCCGGTGGATCGGAAATTCTCCTCGAGCTTGACGACGCGCGCGCCCGGGAAGTCACGCTCGAAGTTCAGGATGTTGTCGATGTCGGCGCCGCGCCAGCCGTAGATCGATTGGTCGGGATCCCCGGTCGCGCAGATGTTGCGATGCGTCTCGCAGAGCCGTTTGGCGATGAGGTACTGCGGCTTGTTCGTGTCTTGGTATTCGTCGATGAGCACGTAGCGCAGTGTTTGTTGGTACGCGGCGAGCACCTCGGGAGCTTCGTCGAAGAGCGTCGTGACGTGCAGAAGCAGGTCGTCGAAGTCGAGCGCATTGTTCTCGCGCATTAGGTCGACGTACTTCGCGTGAACCTGGCGCACGATGCGGTCGAAGAGATCGCCTTCCTCGAGCTCGGTCGGGGGCGTCATGAGGTTCTTGACGTGGCTGATGCGCGACGCGACCGCGGGCGGACGCCACTGCGTCGTGTCGATGTCGAGCGCGCGCATCGCCTCTTTGATGCAATCGGCTTGGTCGACGGTGTCGTAGATCGAGAAGTCGCGCGTGAACCCGATGCGATGGATGTCGCGCCGTAGCACGCGCGCGGCGAAAGCGTGGAACGTCGAGACCC
>JAUIME010000749.1 GCA_030433195.1 bacterium | reverse complement strand
CGGCTGGCACCTATGACACCATGGTCAAGGGCACAACCATCGAAACAACCGAAGCCGCCACCGAAGTCCTGAAGGACATGGAATTCACCATTGTTGAATCCAAGTCGTCAGACGTCGACGGCCTGGTCACAGCCCGCACCGCTCGTGACGTGCTTGTGAAGGTCACTGTCACCAATGAAGGTGAAGACCTGAGCAACCTGTCCGTGCGAGTGGGTGACTTCGGCGACGAAGCCAAGGCGACCGAGCTCGCCGGTGATTTCGGTGCTCCGGTTCCCGACGTCGCATTGCAGAATGGCGGCGGCATCCGTAACGACTCGCTGATTCCCGCCGGTCCGATCAGCGCGCTGACGACGTTCGACATCCTGCCGTTCTCGAACTTCGTCACGGTGGTTCCCGACGTCCCGCGCTCGCAGTTCAAGGAGATCCTCGAGAACGCCGTTTCGCAGGTCGAGAACGTGAGCGGGCGCTTCGCGCAGGTCGCCGGCGTCGAGTTCACGTACTCGCTCACGGGGACGCCGCAAGAGCTCGATGGCGATGGCAACGTCGTCGTTCCGGGGACGCGCATCGTCGACGTCACGCTCGCCGGCGGCGAGGTGATCGTCAGCGGCGGTGCCGTCGTCGACGGCGCGCCGATTCACATCGCGACGATCGACTTCCTCGCGCGCGGCGGAGACCAGTACCCGTATCGCGGCGCGCCGTTCACGCTCCTCGGCGTGAGCTATCAGCAGGCGCTCGCGAGCTACGTCGTCGACGGTCTCGGCGGTCTCATCACGGCGGCCGACTATCCGCTCGGTGGCGAAGGCCGGATCGTCGAGCTTCCCTGACGCTCGACCGAGTCTCTTTCAACGGATCTATGGACGGCCGATCTCGGATCGCAGAGCGACCCGGGGCCGGCCGTCGCTTCGTTCCGGAGACCCGTGCACGGGGGCGGGATTGACGCTCGCCGTCGGCCGTGCAGAATGGGGATCCGCCGAACGGGCGGCACATCCGAGTCGAGTGTAGGAGAGCGTGTCGATGAGTGGTTTTGGCAAGTCGTGGTTTCGGGCGATCGGTGCGATCGCGGTCGTGTTCGTCGTCGGGTTCGCCGTCGAGGGGGCTCATGCGCAGGAGCGTGAGGCGCGCACGAAGGTCGCGTGGACCGGCAAGATTCCCGAGCTCGCGTACGACGAGGCCGGCTACCTGAAGCCTGCCGCGAAGCCGCTCATGGTTTACGTTTACGCTTCGTCGTCGAATCCTCACCAGAAGCGATTCGACGAAGTCGCCGTGGGGCTCGATCTCGTGCGTCTCTCGGCGAAGTTCTTCACGCCGATCAAGGTGTCCGAAGAGGCGGCCCGGGCGCATCCGTTGATGAACGACATCGCGTTCCGCGCGCCGGCCGTCATCGTCTTCGACTCGACGCTCACCACCAACATGGTCGCCGGAGGGAAGGCGAGCGGTCGCAAGGTCTTCGAAGCGATGCGTCGTATCGCGGTGCTCGACTACGTCGCTCCGATCGACAAGGTCGTCGCGAAGGCCGGTCTCCTGCTCGGGAACTTCGACCGCGTCGACGCGGCGCGAGCCGCGATGGGGATCAAGCAGTCGCGCGTCGACGACGCTCGTGCCGACGGCAAGGAGTCGCGCGCCCGCAAGCTCGAGCGCGAGATCGAGAAGAAGAAGCAAGAGATGGACGCGCTCTACGACGAGACCGACAAGGCGTGGAAGGAACTCTTCGAGCTCGAGCGCCGCGAGCGCGAGGAGCCGGGTCGCTGATCAACGCCGCTCGTCGGAAGCCGGCGGCCCACCCGGCGTTGACGTGTGGCCGAGAAGCACGCGCCATCCGGCTTCTACGTCGCGCTCGAGAAGCCACGTGACGACGCCGCCGTATTCGTGATCGTCCTGCCCGGGAATCTCGAGGCGCGTCCGAAACCCCGCCCGCGCCGATGCGAGCGTCGATCCCAGCGGGACGATGCGCATGCTCGAATACGTCGTCGCGAAGCGAACGCCTCGGTACGCCAGACGTCCCGCGACGACGTCGTCGGGCGAAGCATAGGCGATCGCACCGTCCGTGTACCAAGCGAACCGATCGTCGGGGACGTAGAGGGAACGGATCGCGTCGGCATCCTCGGATTCGATCGCTTCGGTGTAACGCTGCAAGAACGCGCGCACTTCGGATTCGACGCGTGCGACGCTTTCCGAGGCAGCGCCTTCATCGGTCGGTGCGGCGCCCGTCGGGTGCGATACGAGCGACGCGAGAACGACGACCAGAGAGAATCCGAGCGCGATCGCCATCGAGGTTCGCACGAGGGGACGGGAAGTTCGGGGGCGAGTGGTGGTCATCAGGCGACTCCTTCTTCGTGGGCAGATGGGTCGTCTCGACGCGCCGTGGCGAGGTACTGCATCGCGCCGACGCGGTTGCCTTCGGTGTCGAGGAACATGACGAGCGTGCCGACGGTCTCGATGAGGAATGGCGGCATCGTGATCGTCCCGCCGTGCGCTTCGATAGCCGCGGCGATCGCCTCGACGTTCTCGACCGAGATCGAACACTCGAAGCCCGACATGCCGGTTCCCGCGAGCGGCTCCTGACGCGCGTGCAGCGCTCCGTGCGGAGTCGCGCCGGGGCTGGTCTCGATTCGCCAGAATCCCGGCGGGCCCCACGGGGTGAAGGTCCACCCAAAGACGCCTTCGTAGAACGCTTTCGCGCGCTCGCAGTCGTCGGCGTGGATGGCGAAGTGGGCGACGTCGTTGGGCATGATTCGGTCTCCGATGCCAAGTGTCGGTGGATGATTCGAGGACGCCGCAGAGGATACCCGTCGCCGTTCTGGCCGTCTTGCGCTATTC
>JAUIME010000035.1 GCA_030433195.1 bacterium | reverse complement strand
TCGCTTTCCCGCCTCACGAGATCCCCGCCCGTTCGAGGCACCCGCGCGGTGTCGTTTGCGAACGTTCCTCCGACGAGGGCGGGAGTGCGGTGAAGGGGGCGAGACCGCGACTTCCAGTCGAGGCTCTGACGCCCCTCGCGCGCACTCGAGTGTTCGTTCGACAACCGAACTCGTAGGCCACGCACGGCTCCCCCCGAAGACTGCGAGCGAATCGCCCCCTTCACCGCACTCGCGCCCGCCACCCCGGACCGTCCCGCGGTCGTGCCGAGGAGAGTGCCAACCGCGACGCGGGTCGGGAAGCGTCAATCGGGTCGTCGATACCGAAAGATGAGCACGGCGCGTTCGCCGTCGTCGTAGGGTTCGCGGTGTGCGAGTTCGAGGCGTGGATCCGAGAGGACTCGTTCGGGGTCGATGCAACGGCGTTCCATGCGTTCGTCGATGATCGCGAGGTGGTCGGCGCCGATTCCGTGGAGGTACGAGAAGAGTTCGGCGGAGCTTTCGACGGTCGGTTGATCGATGCGGACGCCGCCGTAGGCGGGGATGCACGGGTCGGCCCACTTGTAGGGCGTGACGAGGTGCATGCCGCCGAGGCGATCGCGTTCGGCCTTCACCCAGGCGCCCGCACGGCGCAGGGCCACTTGGTCCGGCCACTGCGGTTCGAGCGACTTGGTGGTGAAGAGCACCGCGAGTGCCACGAAGAGCGCGGTCCCGACGACGCGGCGGGCCGTGGTCTCCGAGCGGTTGGCGGATCGGCGCGACCACGCGCCCGCGGCGGCGCGCACGAACGCGAGGATGCCCATCGCGGACCACCCGAGCGCGAGCGACGAGACGGGGGTTGCGTGGCGTCGACTGAGGTATCCGTAGCCGTTCAAGAGCGCGGCGAGGACCAACGCGTAGGCGAGGAACACCGCCAACAGATGCAACTCGCCCGGCCGGCGCCGGCGATGCACGAATGCGCCGACGATCGCGAAGACCGCGAGCGGATACGACATCGAGCTCGCGAGATTGGTCACGACGCGTCCGGCGATCTCGACGGGGCCGAGTCGATCCCGCTCGCCGGCCGCGGGGACTTCGTCGCGGTTGCCGATCCCGAGCATCTTGAGGACCGACTTCTTCGCGCTCAAGCGAATCTCCCCCGTCTGTCGGTACTCGAGGGCGAGGTATCCCGCCCCGGCGACGACGAACAACACGAGGCACGGCACGACGACACGCCACGCACGCCGCTCGCGGCGTCGCAACGCACGGACCACGAGCAGCGCGAAGACGACGCCGAACACGCCGGCTCCCTCCGGTCGCACGAGATAGGCGAGCCCGCTCAGGAACGCGCACGCGAGCGGATGCCATGGGTCGTCGCGGTCGAGCGCGCGCAGGCCGACCGCGACCGCGCCGAAGAAGACGAGCAGATACAACGCCTCGGAGTTTCCCGCCGCGGCGTAGCGCACGGGATACGGCGAGAACGCGTACGCGAGCGCGCCGACCCACGCCACGGCCGCCCCGCCGACGCGTCGCAGCGCGAACGCGAGCGGGATCACCGCGAGGGCTCCCGTGACGACCGCGAACAGCATCGCGTTCGTGACGAGATCGTCTCCGATCCACGCCGTGGCCGCGATGCCGACCGCGAACAACGGATGGTACTCGTGGTTCACGACGCCCGCGATGTCACCGCGCAGCAGCATCCGCGCCATGTCGACGTAGTGCGCGGAGTCGGTGAAGATCAGGTGAGTCTGCAGGTACGCCGCGAATCGCATCGCGAGCGCCGCGAGCGTGAGGATCGCGACACCGAGCCCGAATCGCTCGGCCGCGAACGACCGGGACTCGCCCGGCGCCGATTCCGCACTCGCCTCGGATCCGGGCTCGCTCACGCGTCGTCGCTCCCCTTCTCGAGCTCGAGCAGCTTCGCGTACTTCAGGAACGCGTAGTACATCGTGTGGAACGCGATGAGGAACCCCGGAACGCCGTCGAGAAACCCGCGCTTCCACACGTACACCTCGAGGAACTTGAGCGGTGGACGCAGGACGAGCGCGGAGAGGCGCGCGCGGCGGCCGCGACGGTGCCATTCGCGCGCGGTGATCGACGTGAACGCGTCGATCGTCTGCACGTGATGCGAAACGTCACGATAGCTGTAGTGCAGGATCGGCGAGCGCAACGTCGCGACGCGGTCTTTGGCGACCTCGACGCGATCGTGCGGATTCTCGCCACCCCACCGCCCCGCGGTACGCCGCCACAGGCGCAGCTTGTGATCGGGATACCAGCTTCCGTGGCGGATCCAGCGCCCGAGGTAGCGCGTCTGTCGCGGCATCCGATAACCATCGACGTCTTCGTCGGGCGCGGCGAGCACCTCGCGGATCTCGCGCGCGAGATCGTCGGAGAGCACCTCGTCGCCGTCGAGGCTCAAGACCCAGTCGTGGCTCGCGCGATCGAGCGCGAAGTTCTTCTGCTCGATGTGCCCGAGGAAATCCTGGTGAATGACGCGATCGGTGTAGCGGCGGCAGATTTCGACCGTTCCGTCGTCGCTTCCACTGTCGACGACGACGATCTCGTCGGCCCAAGCGACCGAGCGCAGACTCTCTTCGATGCGCCGCGCCTCGTTCTTGACGATGTAGCACACCGAGACGTGACGCCGCGCGTCGCCATCACGGTCGGCGGTCGAACGGTCGGTGGTCGACATCGCCGGCGTCGTTGCCGACGGGGCCGGTGTCGAACTGCCGGATCGCTCTCGTTCGAGATCCATGCTGCGCGTTCCTTCGCCTGGCGTCGAGTCGATCGCGAGCCGCGGATGCGAGACGTCGTGCGCGCGAGTCCCGAAGAACGACGGTCCAACTCGATCGCGGCCCGAGCCAGTCGCGACCCGGGCCAAACGCGGCTCAGTGTAGCACAGCGCCATGATGCGCCGTTCCGTCGCGCCGCGTCGAAGCGCGACCCGAACGCAGCTGCTAGAATGAGCGCGGAGTCGCCGTGGATGCGGCTCGTCACGCAAGCCCGAACCGAGGACGAACCGGCATGCGGCGCGACATCGGATCGGCGGTCTTGGCGCTCGTGTTGATCGCGGTCGCGTGCAGCGACGGGCGCGAGAGCTTCAACCCGCCTCACTTCGTCACCTTCCAACCCGGCACCGGCACGGCCTACTCGGTTCAAGTGACACCGATCGGGCAGCCCCGCGTGCGCAACGACGTCGCCATCGGCCTCGGCAACGAAGGATGGACGGCGAGCGGAACCGCGCGCTTCGGGCTCGTCTACGACGCCGACAGCAACAAACTCACGCAGGTCGACTTCCGCCGCCTCGACGGAGTCCGCGAGGGGCCGACGTTCTTCAACATCGCGAGCTTCCGTGTCGACGGTGTCGAGTTCTCGCCCAACGGCACCACGGCGCTGCTCCGCACCGCCGACTTCTCGATGTTCAAGGTTCTCGAGTTCGTCACGCGCACGACGCCGCTGCTTTCGGGTGACGTCATGCCGCGCGGCCCCGTCGAGCGTCTCACGTTCCCGCGCGGCGGGCGCTTCGGTCTCCTGACCTACACCGACACCGCGACCGAGGTCGACATCCTCGACCCCGCCGACCTCACCGAGCCGCTCGTGCCGTTCACGATCGACGTCGAGACGTCTTGGGACGACTTCCGATTCCTCGATCTCGTGCCGGATACGTTCGTGGCGCTCGAGAAAGGAACGGGGCGGCTCATCGCGTACCGCTACGACGATCGCGACACCGAAGCGCTCGAAGTCGGGAGCGCGACCTACCCCGATCTGACGCTTGTCGAGATCACGCCGTTCTTCACCGAGCCTCGGGTCGCGCTCACGGGAGCGTCGGGCGAGGTGTTCTTCGTCGACCTCGCGGTGATCGACGAACCGCGGATCGTCAATCGCTTCTCGCTTCCGACACCGATCGGCTCGTTCCTCGCGGCGATCTCGCCCGACGACCGTTTCTACGCGGTGGCCGAGACCGCGACCGGGCGCCTGCTGCTCTACAACGTCGAGCAGCCCGAAGTGCCGCTGCTCATCGGTTCGTTCGACCTCGGCGGGGAGATCACGGCGATGCAGTTCTCGTCGGACGACGACGTGCGCGAGTTCCGCTCTTCGCCGTCGGTCGTCGTCGTGACGGGCGGTGAGGTCTCGCTCGTGGATCTCGCCGATCCGCTCCGCCCGATCCTCGGCGGCAAGCGGTCCTTCCCGCTCGCCACGTTCGAGACGTTTCGCATGCGCGATCGGCTGCTGCTCACGGGGATCGACTCGTCGGGGCGCGTCGTGACGTTCGACCTCAGCGACGCCGAAGCCGCGGAATCGATCGGCACGTTCGATCTCGGCATCGGCGGCGGGCTCTCCGACACGATCTTCCTCGAGCGCTGAAGCGTCGATCGAGCACGCGCGAAGCGGTCGCGCGAAGCCGTCAGACGGGCAGCAGCATCGCCACGACTTGCGCTTCCATCGACCGGCCTTCGCCGACCGCGTTCAGGCGTTCGGCCGTCTTCGCTTTGACGTTGACGCGATCGAGCGGCGCGCCCGTGAGACGCGCGAGCGATTCGCGCATCGCGAGCTTGTGCGGCGCGAGCTTCGGACGTTCGGCGATCACCGTCGCGTCGATCTGCACGATGCGCCAGCCGGCCTCGCGCACGCGCGTGACGACCACACGCAGCAGCTCGGTGCTGTCGGCGCCGCGGTACTGCGGATCGGTGTCGGGAAAGTGCTCGCCGATGTCCCCCATCGCGGCGGCGCCGAGTACCGCATCGCACACGGCGTGCAGCAGGATGTCGGCATCGGAGTGTCCCGCGAGCGCGTGGTCGTGGGGAATGTCGATCCCGCCGAGCCGCAGCGGTCCGCCGGGCTCGAGTCGATGCACGTCCCATCCCTGCCCGATGCGCGGCAGGTTCGTCATCGCGTCGTCCGCTTCGTCCACCATGCTTCGGCCACCTCGAGATCTTCGGGCGTCGTGACTTTGAGATTCCGCTCGTCGCCTTCGACGATGCGCACGCGCAGACCCGCCCGTTCGACGACCTGCGACTCGTCCGTCGGATGCCCCCACGCCTCCGTGCGCCACGCGCGCATCGCCGCGAGCAGCCGCTCGCGATCGAACGCCTGCGGGGTCTGCACGCGAACGAGCGACTCGCGTGCGACGGTGTCCCCGCCGAAACCGCCGTCGACGCGCTTCAGCGTATCGACCACGGGAACCGCGGGAATCGCCGCGCCGTGCTCGCGCGCCGCTGCGATCACGCGCTCGACGAGCTCGACCGAGACGAGCGGCCGCGCCGCGTCGTGGATCGCGACGATCGAGCGTGACGGCGTCGCCGCCTCGACCCCTCGGCGGACCGAATGCCACCGCTCGGCCCCGCCCGAGACACACCGCACGGGGCACGCCGCCTCGGCGTCCGCTTCACGCGCGAACCGTCGCTCGACCGCTTCGACGTCGGCGGCGTGCAACACCAGCACGACCTCGCCGACCGACGGCGCGCGCCGCAGTACGTCGAGCGCGTGCTCGAACAGCGGCCGCCCCGCGAGCGGCACGAACGCCTTGCGCACGCTCGCACCGAGTCGGGTACCACTGCCGGCCGCGACGAGGATCGCCGCCGTGGAAACGGCCATGCACACTCTCCGCGAAACGGGTCACGTCGGATCCTTCCGATGGACGAAGGGGCGATCTTAGCAACCGCGGCGCGAACCGCCCATCCGAGGTGCGTCGGGAGGCGGTCCGCGGTTGACGACTCGACGCGAGGTGGCTATCGTCGACGCGTTCGGACGAGTCCGCGGGTGCCTCGCGGGGGTCCTGCATCATGCGAAGACGAAGTCGAGGATACCCGTCGATGATGGAATTCGAACCCCAACTGTCACGCTCGAGCCTCGAGCTCCGCGTCATGCTCTCGGAGTGTCTGAGCAAGAACCGCGACGACATCATGGACACGTGGATGACGTGGATGCGCGAGAAAGTCGCGTCGCGCGCGGTTCACGCCCTGCCCGAGCAAGCGCTGCTCAACCACATCCCACCCGTCCTCGACAGCCTCGCGAGCTTCCTCCGCACGCCGATCGAAGCGTCGCGATCCGAGACGATCGGCCACCTCCAGCTCCACGCGCGCATCCGCAAGGACCAGGGCTACGACCTCCAGACGATGCTCGTCGAGTTCGACTACCTGAGCCACCTCGTCGGCCTGCAGCTCATTCAGTGCATCCGCGACTCGGATCGCCCGTTCGACGCCGGCGATCTCGCCGAAGCGTTCAACCTCTTGAACTCGGGCCTGCGCGCGATGTCGTTCGTCACGGTGCAGAGCTACCAAGACAAGGACAGCGAGCTCAGCGACGAGCTCTCGCGGCGCCTCGAAGAGCTCGCGTCGACGATGATGCACGAGCTGCGACAACCCCTGAACACGATCGCGATCGGCACGAGCCTCCTCGCGACCGAAGCCGTCGCGACCAACGCGACCGAGCGCGAGCATCATGTCGAGGTGGTGCAAAAGAGCATCAAGCGAACGACCGACCTCCTCGAGGACATCCGCATCATCGCGCTCGCCGAGAATGCGCGCATCAACCCGCACTGGACCCTCGTCGAGACACTCCTCCATCGCGTGCTCGATTCGCTTCGCGATCAGGCCGACCGCGCCGGCGTTCGCATGGAGATCGAGAATCCCGTACCCGCGATCGAGATCGACTCGGTGCGGCTCCACCTCGTCCTCGTCAATCTCGTCAGCAACGGCATCAAGTACTGCAACCGCGAGAGGTCGGTCCGAACCGTACGAATCTCGGTCCAATGGGGAGAGAACGCCGAGTTGAGCGGCCGCTGCGAAATCCGCATCAAGGACAACGGCATCGGCGTCCCGGTCGAAGCACGCGAACACATCTTCGAGCGCCACTTCCGCGCCCACCCCGAACACGCCGAAGGTCTCGGCCTCGGCCTCGCCCTCTCCCAAACCACCATCGCCCAAATCGGCGGCCGCATCTGGATCGAAGAGTCGAGCGACGAAGGCAGCACCTTCGTCGTCCGCGTCCCCGGCCGCGGCGCCAAACTACCCGACCCCGCCGCCCGCGAAAAAGCCCACGACATCATGTCCCGCAGCCTCGAAGTCATCACCGGCGGCAGCGTGTCGACCGAAGATGCCGAGGATGACGGCGACGAGAAGGACGATGCCGAAACGGGCGACGACGGGAAAGAGTAGTCGATCTCACTTGAAGTCGATCGCTCGGACGTGTTCGAGCGCTGCTCCCGCCTGACGCAACCGCAGCCTCTCGAGCGTCGCGACTTCGAGCAGCGCCAAGGCCAGGGACATCGGTACGACGACCGGTTCGGGATCGTGTAGAACACGCTCGTCGAATTCTGCCCACTCCTCTCGGTTTTCGATTCTGGGGGTAGCGAAGAAGCAGTTCAGCTCGCCCAAAACGATCGAGTAGTTGAACACGATCCCGAGACTCGGAATCGCGAACTCCTCGATGACGCCAGCGTAGCTGCCGTTCTGATCCTGAGTTCTTAAGTGATAGCGCAGTCCAGCGAAGCCCTCGGCCTCCTCCGAACTCGCTTCTTCTGAAGCTCGGAGCGGCAAGAAGACCGGGACGCAACACAACACGGCGAGGACCAGAATCACTCGAGCTCTCATCGTTCGCACCTCATTCCATCGTTGTCGTCTTCAGCGCCCCGGTCTCGACCGACTCGAGGCGCACCCTCAGTCACTCGGCGCAACGACGGGCTCCTCGGGGGTTCTGTCATCGGCAACGCCGATGGAGTAGTTGCTCGGGAGTTCGCCCGGCTCGAGCGAGGCAGCGACATCGATGAAGCTCACGCCGTCGATATCGACCTGAACGGGCACCTCCCCGGGGTGCGGCTCACCGCGCCGGAACCTCATCACGAGATTCTCCCCGCTCTCGCCCCCCCGAGCGACGCGAACGCCCGTGCAGGGCTCACCGTCCGCGATCTGAAAGTGAATCCTCCAGTACCCAGCAGCGGAGGACTCAAACACCCGCTGAATGTCCACTCCGTGGATCCGATAGAACTCGCGCGGGGGCGCGTCGGCGCAAGCGGTGAGCAGCATCACGAGCGAGACGCCCGAGAACCATCGAAGTCGCGTCGCCGTCATCAGGGTCTCCTTGATCGGACAAGGGTTCATTCGAGGGATCCGAGCATTCGGGTAATCCTGCCACAAGGAACGCGCTCTCGCACGAGAACTTCGTGCAGCTCGTGTCGAAGCCCGCGCCTCCAAGGTCGATTTCGGCTGGATCACCTCGGATGGCCGTTTGAGCCGCAAATCGTGTCATGGTACGCTGACCGCGCTTTACGGCATTCGTCACAACACCTTAGGAGCGGGCGGCTCATGCGGGTGATGGGAATCGATCCGGGAACGCGTGTGGTGGGGTTCGGCGTGGTCGATCGCGTCGGGGCGCGGTTGCGTGCGGTCGAGTTCGGGGCGATTCGCGTCGACACGACGGCGACGACGCCGGCGCGCTACCGGCAGATCTTCGAGCGACTGTCGGCGACGATCGAAACGCATCGGCCGCGGGAGATCGCGATCGAGTCGATCTTCTCGGGGAAGAGTCCGCGTTCGGCGATCAAGATCGGCGAGGGTCGCGGGCTCGCGCTGTTGGCGGCGGGATTGTGTGACGTTCCCGTCAGCGAGTACGAGGCGACCGTCGTGAAGAAGGCCGTGGTCGGTACGGGGCGCGGCACGAAGAAGCAAGTGCAAGAGCTCGTGCGCGTGCTGCTCGGGCTCGACGAACCGCCCCGCCCCTACGACGCCGCCGACGCGCTCGCGATCGCGATCTGCCACGTTCACCGTCGTCGCATCGATGCGACCGCGAACGGCGACCCTGCGCACGGAACTGCGGTGCTCGATCGATTGCGCGCATCGGCGGATGCCGAGTCGACTGCAGCGCCGGCCGTTGCCCTCGCGGAGATGATCGCGGCCGCCAAGAATCGTCCGCGCCCACGATCGAACGCACCGGGGTCGTCGGCGAGTCGGGCATCGTCGGTGCGCACCCGCTGATCGGACCGCGTTCGCTCGGAAAGCTCGCGCGGCGACGAGATTCGATCGTCCCGATCAGTTCTTGTTCTTGCGCTTGCCCTTCCCGCCTCCCTTGCCCGCGGCCTTCGCCGCAGCCTTGCGGGACTTCGCGGCGTCGTTCGCTCGGTCGAGCGATTCGCGGTGCTTCGAGAGCATCGAGCGGAAGTCTTCGCGTCGCGCCTTCGGCTCTTCGGCTTCGATCACGAACTGCGTCTCACCACGGAAGGCGGGCACACTCAACACTTCGTAGCGCAGCGTGTATCGCCCCGGCGGGAACGGCTCACCCGTCGGGTCGCGAAGCTCGATGCGCTCGACGTACGACAGCCAATCGCGCACGAGACGAACCTTGGACGGACGCTCGGCGAACGTCTTGTTGCGAGACCATCGCCACCGCTCCCCGCCGGTTTCGTCGACGATCGTGATGTCGTACGCCTGCTCCGACGTGAACTCGACCAGCAGAGGCTCGTCGGTGAGATTCGATACCGACAGGTGCACCCACATCTCGCTCGGCTCGGCGGGCTGCGCCATGACGAGTGGGTAGCGATACCGATCGAGCATCGCCGCGGCCGCAATGCCACGGAACTCGACCTTCATCTCGGTACGCTCGGCGAGCTTCTCGTCGACGAGTCGATCGAGCCCGATGAGCATCTTGGTGATCTCGACCGGAAGGATCGTGTCGTCCGAATGGTAGATGACGATCGTGTCGGTACCGTCGCGGCTGCCTTGCGAGCGCGGACTTCGCGCCACGTTGCGCACGAGCGTCGTCGTCTTCTGGAACGGATCCGAGTTCTTCTCGCCGTAGACGGGCTGGAGCCGGTCGAAGACACTGAAGTGTTTGATGAGCTGACGGAGCGCGCTCGCGTTGAGCCGGCTCTCCTTGGTCGCACCGTCTTCGTCGCGCATCTTCATCGTGCCGTCGCCGCGGATCACGACGCTGCGATCGAATGCCTCGTCGCCACCGATCACGGTGTAGCGCAGGAAACTCTCGCGGCGCACGCTCGGCCCGAGGACGCGGGTGCGCTTGGACGCGCCGGCCTTCGACTTGGGCTTGTCGACGTCCCACAGCGAATCCATGCCGCCTTCGTCCTTCGACGAACCCTTCTGAGCGCGGACGTCGCACACGAAGGCGCCGAGCATCACGGTGACCGCGAGTCCGATGATCGCGGCACGCGCTCGTACGACCGAACTTCGGGAAAGGCGGTAACTCTCCGGGGCTTGCACCGTCATGACCGTATCCTCACGTGAATTCGCTTGGTGCCTCGTTCTTCCGACTCTACCACTCGCATCGACTTGCAGGGAGACCCGGCGCCGTTTCCGTTCGCTTCGGGCGGGCCTCGCCGGCTCGACGCGGATACGGCATTTCGGGTTTGTCGGAAGATCACGCCGCGGCGCTTCGCAAGAAAACCCGAGCGCGCGAGGAAAAACCGCCTGCACGCCGGTTCGACCGGCCCGGAAGGCACCATGACCGCCCCAACACCCGATCGACCACGAGACGCCGCACCGATGCTCGACGACCTACGCCACCCCGATTCTCGGCAGGCACCGCCCTCGACGGCCGCGGTCGCCGCGCGCATCGCGTGGCTCGTCGTCGCCCTTCTCGCCGTGCGCCTGGCGGTTCTCGGCCCCGTCCCGCGGCCCCCCGACGCCGCCGTCGATGCGATTCTCGACACGATCCCCGAGGGCCGTGTCCGCGTCAACGAGGCCGCCTGGTTCGACCTGCTGCTCCTGCCCGGAATCGGACCGTCGCGAGCCCGGGCGATCGTCGACGAGCGTCTGCGGGGCGGTCCCTTCACGGACCTCCGCGCCCTCGAACGCGTGCCCGGGATCGGGCCGCGGACGACGCGAGACCTCGCGCCCTTCCTCGATTTCGTACAACGTGCACCGCCATGGCGAACCCCACTCCACGATTCCCGCAAGAAGACGCCGAGCGGCTCCTCGAGATCGCGATCTCCGAGGACGTCGGATCCGGCGACGTCACGACACGTTCGCTCGCGCTCGGCGACTCGAGCGCCGAGGGCTGGATGCTGTGCAAGGAGTCCGGCGTCCTCGCCGGGGCGCCGATCGCCGACGCCGTGTTCCGCAAGCTCGACGCAAAGGCCGAGCTCGACTGGAAGGCGAACGAAGGCGCCGACATCCGCGAGGGAGACGAGATCCTCGTGGTGCGCGCGAGCATCGGGGCCCTTCTCGCGGGCGAACGGATCGCGCTCAACTTCTTGCAGCGCCTCTCGGGGATCGCGACCACGACGCGCGAGTACGCCAAGCGCATCGAAGGTACGCGCGCCGCGGTGCTCGACACGCGCAAGACCACGCCGGGGTGGCGCACTCTCGAGAAGTACGCGGTCGCCATCGGCGGCGGCACGAACCACCGTGTCGGGCTGTTCGACCAGGCGCTGTTCAAGGAGAACCACCTCGAGCTCGCGCGGCGCGCCGAAGAGCCACTCGCCGAGGTCGTCGCGCGGGCGCGGGCCGCGACCGACCGCCCCGTCGAGATCGAAGTTCGCGATCTCGAAGAGGCCAAGCAGGCGCACGAAGCGGGCGGCGAGATCCTCATGCTCGACAACATGTCGGTCGACGCGATGCGCGAGGCGGTGGCGTACTTCTCGAGTCTGCCTGCCGATCGACGCCCCGCGCTCGAAGCGTCCGGCGGAATCACGCTCGAGACCATCCGCGCGGTCGCCGAAACGGGTGTCGATCGCATCTCGTGCGGCGCGCTCACGCATTCGCCGCGCGCGCTCGACCTCGCGATGTACATCCGCGGATGAGCCTCGATCCCGAGTCGATCCGCAACGGACTCGCGACGCGCTGGATCGGTTCGAAGGTCTACTGGCTCGAGTCGACCGGGAGCACGAACGACGTCGCGTGGAAGCTCGCGGAAGGCGGACTGCCGAGCGGGACCGTGGTGGGCACCGATCACCAAGAGACGGGTCGCGGCAGCCGCGGCCGCACGTGGGTCGCACCGCCACGCACGTCGTTGCTCGTGTCGATCCTCGTGCGCGCGGAGCTGCCGACCGAGCGTCTCCCCGGCCTCACGTCCGTGGCCTCGATCGGCGTCGCCGAGGGACTTCGTGAAGCCACGGGCGCCGACGTGCAGATCCTGTGGCCGAACGACCTCGTGATCGGCCGGCGGAAAACCGGCGGCCTGCTCGTCGAATCGCGAAGCCCCTCGCCCGATGGCGCGACGTTCGTGATCGGCTGCGGCATCAACGTGCACCAGCAGCCCTCCGATTGGCCGCCCGAGCTGAGCGACCGCGCAACCTCGCTCGACGCCGAAACGGGACAACGCCAGGCCCGCCCGGTGATCCTGCGCTGCCTGCTCGAAGCCCTCGAGCGGCGCCTCGACCTCTTCGTCGCGGGCGAGCTCGTGCCGCTGCAAGAAGCGCTCGACCGCCACGCCCGACTCGTGGGGCGCCGGGCCGCGTTCGAGCTCGAGGCGACGACCGTCGAGGGCACCGTGACCCGCATCGACGTACTCGGCACCGTGACGTTGCGAGACGACGACGGCCGCATCCACGAGCTACCGCCCGAACGCATCCTCAGCAAACGCGAGCTCGATGCCGACGGCCACTGCTGACGACCGCCGCGGACGGCTCGGCACGCGGGGCCTCTCTCGTACGGGTGCCGTCTTTGCCCCGAAGCAACGCGATACCTATACTCCCCGCCTCGTGGCCGCCGCGAGATTCGTCGCGGATCGGCCCCACCCTCGCGCTCCCCACGATTGCTTCGGAGATTGCCCCTGCCCATGCGTGCCGACGGCCGAAAGCTCACCGACCTACGCCCCGTTCGATTCCACCGCCACTTCACGCGCTACGCGCCGGGGTCCGTCCTCGTCGAGTTCGGCGAGACGCGCGTGCTGTGTACGGCCTCGATCGACGAGAACGTCCCGCCGTTCCTCAACAACTCGGGACGCGGCTGGGTGACGGCCGAGTACTCGATGCTGCCCGCGGCCACGCACACGCGGCGCAACCGCGAGGGGCGACGCGGCCCGATCGACGGACGCACGCAGGAGATCCAGCGGTTCATCGGCCGCGCCCTGCGCGCCGCCGTCGACATGACCGCGATGGGCGAGCGCACGATCTGGCTCGACTGTGACGTACTGCAGGCCGACGGCGGCACACGCACGACCGCGATCAACGGCGCGTACGTGGCGCTCGTCGACGCCTTCCGGTACCTCGTCGGGCAGCGCACGATCAAGAAGTCGCCGATCCGACACAAGATCGGTGCGATCAGCGTCGGCATGCTCGGTGACGACGTGGTCTCCGACCTCGACTACTCCGAGGATTCGAAAGCCGACGTCGACATGAACGTCGTCATGACCGACGCCGGGTCGTTCATCGAAGTCCAGGGGGTCGCCGAGGGGGCACCGTTCCCGCCCGACAAGCTCCAAGCGATGCTCGGCGCCGCGACCGACAGCATCCAGCGGGTCTTCGAGCTTCAAGACGAGGCCCTTCGCGAGCTATAACAGGCAGTCCCCCTCCCGCACGACGGGCGGACGCGCCCGATGTCGGGCCCGCGAATCCTGACCGAACGGAGCCTCGACCCATGCAGATCGTGCTGGCGACGAACAACGCGAAGAAGGCCGCCGAGCTCGCCGCAATCCTCGGCGAGCTGCCCGTCACGATCGTGCCGGCGTCGTCGCTCGACGATCCGCCCCGTCCCGTCGAAGACGGCAACACGTTCGAGGCCAACGCGCGCAAGAAGGCCGTGGCGTTTCAGGCCGCGACGGGCGGATGGGCACTCGCCGACGACTCGGGGCTCGAGGTCGACGCGCTCGACGGCGCGCCCGGCGTCTACTCGAGCCGTTACGCAGGCGTCGACGGCGACGACGACGCGAACAACACGAAGCTTCTCGAAGCGCTCGCGAACACACCCGACGCGGAGCGCACCGCGCGTTTCCGATGCGTTCTGTGCCTGCGCGGACCGGCCGGCGAAGAGATCCTCGCCTCCGGCAAGCTCGAAGGCGTGATCGGTCGTGAACGACGCGGCGACGGCGGCTTCGGCTACGATCCGCTGTTCCTCATTCCGTCCGAAGGCAAGAGCCTCGCCGAGCTCGGTGCCCCGTTCAAGAACATCCACAGCCACCGCGCACGCGCGCTGGCCCAGCTCGAGGAGAAGATCCGATCGCTCGTCGATCGGGTCGAAACGTCCTGACGATGGACCCCGCACGGATCCGCAACTTCTGCATCATCGCGCACATCGACCACGGCAAGAGCACGCTCGCGGACCGCATCCTCGAGCACGTGAAGGCAATCCCCGACCGCGAGTTCCAAGACCAGATGCTCGACGACATGGACCTCGAGCGCGAGCGCGGCATCACGATCAAGGCCAAGGCCGTCGCCATCGACGTGCCGCACGGAGACACCACGTATCGACTCAACCTCATCGACACGCCGGGGCACGTCGACTTCACGTACGAAGTGTCGCGCAGCTTGTCGGCGTGCGAAGGCGCGATCCTCGTGGTCGACGCCGCGCAAGGCGTCGAGGCGCAAACCGTCGCGAACGTATTTCTCGCGCGCCAGGTCGGGCTCACGATCCTGCCCGTACTCAACAAGGTCGACCTGCCGAACTCGCGCCCCGAAGAGGTCGCGATGGAGCTCGAAACGACGCTCGACCTGCCGATGGACGACGTCTACGAAGTGAGCGCGAAGACCGGGCGCGGCGTCGAGCAGCTGCTGCACGCCGTCATCGAGCGCTTCCCGCCGCCCGTCGCGAACATGGACGCGCCGCTTCGCGCGCTGATCTTCGACTCGCACTACGACGACTACCGCGGCGTCATCGTGTACTTGCGTCTCATCGACGGGAAGATCCGCGCCGGCGACAAGGTCCGCGCGCTCGGAACGGGCAAGACGTACGACGTCTCCGAGGTCGGCATCTTCGCGCCGAAGCTCCCTGAATTTTGTGATGCCTATCCCGGTCTCGAATTGGCTATCCGGGTGACCTATGAGCAGCTCGATGTCGCGCGCCGCGAGGCGGATATTGCCGTCCGGATGAACAATAATCCGCCCGAAACCTTGGTCGGTAAGCGCTTTTTCCCCTATTATAACAGCATCTATGCTTCGCCGGATTATCTGCGGTTCCATGATCTCGCGAACGACCCAAAATCGGCACGTTGGCTGGGTTGGGGCGATGATGAGGGGCAGTATCCCGAATGGACGCAATCTACGGAATTTGCGCAGGTCCCGGTATGGGGTGCTTTTGATCGCCCGACCGTGCAAATCGCCGCCGTGCGCGCTGGCCTCGGCATTGCGATGCTGCCATGCATGATGGGCGATGTGGCACCGGGTCTCGTTCGCGCGACACAAAGCAAGCCAACACCGACGCGTGATATCTGGGTTCTCACCCACAATGATTTGCGGCGCACGGCACGGGTGCGGGCATTTATGGATTTTGCAGAATCACTAATCCGCGAGAATAAGGC
>JAUIME010000034.1 GCA_030433195.1 bacterium | reverse complement strand
CCGAGATGTCGCTGAGCGCACCCGTCCACCAGCACTGGAATTCGAAGCTGCGCGAGTACTTGACTTCGATGTTGTTCCAGAAGAGGAAGTTCAGCGTCGCGGTGTAGTTGGCACCAGCCGTCGTGAGCAGCGTGAGGCTGTTCGAGAACTGGCCACCTTCTTCGAAGAAGCTGTCGATGAACAGTTCCGACGGGAAGACATCGTACTCGACGTCATCGAAGTCAAGGGCTCCGTCATCATCGTTGTCCGTCGCGTTGCGATCGCAGTCGCTCGGGTTCGTGGCGTAGCCTTCGAAGACGTACGGGGTGTAGCTCCAGAGGAAGTTGAGACCCGACTGGACGACGATCGCCGAACCGATCAGGTAGTCGAAGTCGATCGCTTCGTCGTGGTCGACCGGGTTCACGGCCGAGACGACCAAGAAACCACGCTCGCCTTCCGGGTTGTGGTTATCGGCCAGCACGCAGAGCGTGTCGCCGGGGGTCAGCAGTTCGTAGCGGTCGAACTCGCGCCAGGTCTCGTCGGCGATGTACTGGTAGTGAAGCACGATGTCACCGGCGCGGTTGTCATCGGATTCGCAGTACAGGGTCGAGTCGTTCGTGTTCGTCACGCAGATCACGGTACCGGCACCCGCGCTCGAATCGAAGAGCGGGTAGACCATCACACTGCCGGGCTCGAGGTGCTTCGGCTGTGCCATCGCCGAGACGGAACCGATCAGCGTGGCCGCGATGATCAGGGCAAGCTTCTTGAACATCTTCATTCTTGATCCTCCTGCAAGGTCACGTAAGGTCTTCTGGTTCGTTGTTCGATGGGTTTCCCGTTCCACCGATCGCTCCTAGAGCAACGGTCGTTCCCTTGCCGTCTCGAACCGTCAGGTTTTTGTCGGTGGGGTGTAAGTCACAAGCGAATTCGGGTTTGCGGTATTCCTTGCGAGAATCGTGAAGCGAGGCGCGCAGAACGCGTGATGCGCGGATTCGACGATCGCGATGAACGTGTCGGGCGGGGTCGACATGGAGGCGCTGCGCAACGAACCGCGATGCGTTTTCGCGTGGCGGTGAGGGCGCACCGAGCGTGCCGTGAGAGGTGCCGGAGCGGTGCGTGCGATCGTCGTGGCGCGTGCGGCGCGGAGTGTCGTGCGAGGATTGCGGTCGTGGTCGTTTCGCAGGGCGAAGTCGGTCGTCGATCGACACGAAAAAACCCTCGAGTCCGAAGACTCGAGGGCGGTCGTTTCGTGCGTGGTTCCGTTTGTCGCTACGCGACGGTGGTCGGATCAGTCGATCGTGGCCATCCGGTCGTAGAACTCGTCCCAGTCCACCGATTCGAGCTCGTCTCGATCGAGTGCGGGCATGGAACGAAAACGGTTGAACTCTTCGATTCCCGTGAATTCGACGTACTCGTGGTAGGTCATCTTGCTCGAGCTGCGGGAGCGGGCGCTCGGCTCGAGCAGTTTCTTGGAGATCTCCTGGGCGTGCTGGATCTCCACGTCTTCGAGGGGGATCAGCTCGATGGATTCGAGCTTCTTGTGGAGGCTGTTGAGGAGGCGGCGATCTTCGCGTGTCGGTTCTTCGATCCGCGTAAGCGTCGCTCGCTGCTTCTCGGCGGCCGTGTGCATCTTCTTCGACACGTCGTCGAGAACCGCGGCGAGCTCGCCGAGCTTTCGGACGAGCTTGCGCACGTTCAGAAACTTGTCAGGGGTCTTGCTCTTCATGTTAGCCCTCCGAATGTAGATGATCGCTGTCGCCGGATCCGCCGAAGAGCGAACGAAACAAGCGCCGAGCGACGGGAGCGGAGCACCCCTCCCGGCCTCGATTGCACGATGCGATGAGTTTCCTCGACACTTCACACCTCGCTCGTATTCGCTTTTCGATTTGACGAACGCCTCCGCTGACACCCGCCACTTCGCGTTCTCGCGTTGCGCCAAGCGCTTGCGTGAATGTGACGGCGGCTGTCGTGCAGAGTCCGGACGACGGCAGTTGCTATTTCGTAAGGTCACGCATCGAGACATTCCGCAGAATCAGTGCCAAACGCGCTTCGGAGTAGAGTCCGGGGTTTCGAGTCGTGAGCGGTGGAGAAGCCGATCACGCGGAGAGCGGTCTGAATCGGGCGGTTGCGTTCGATGCGCGGTCTTCGACGGTTCATCGAGATCGTGACGTTGGCGAAGTTCGTCACGCACGGCGTGCGGTTCGATTGGGTGAGAAAACAGGACGGGGGCTGCGGCGGCGTTTCGGGAACGCGACGTTGCCGAAGCGAGGTTGCACTTCGCAGCGCCGACACTTGTGAAGAGGAGGGATCGTGAAACGCATCGCATGGATCGAGACCGTCGACGAAGCCGACGCGTCGGGAGAGCTTGCCGACCTCTACGCGCGAGAGCGTGACCCGCGCACGAAGGAGGTCGATCACATCCTTCGCGTGCACAGCCTGCACCCACGTACGCTCGACGACCATGCGCGCATGTATCACACGATCATGCACGGCGAGAGCGGCGTGACACGCACCGAGCGCGAGATCGTCGCGGTCGTCGTTTCGGCGATCAACGAGTGCGACTACTGAATCGCGCATCACACGGCCGGTCTGGCCCGTCTCACGCGCCGCACCCATCCCGCGGGTTTCGCCGAGTCGGTACGCGACGACGTCGCGTCCGCGGAACTCGACGACCGGGCGCGCGCCATGGTCGCGTACGCCACGAAGCTCACGGAGACTCCCGCGAAGATGCGGGAATCGGATCTCGAAGCGATGCGCGACGCGGGGTTGAGCGATCGCGACATCCTCGACGTCAACTTGACGGTCGCCTACTACGCATACGTCAATCGCATCGCCGACGGGCTCGGTGTGCGGCTCGAGTCGGAGGACGCGTCGTCGCCTCGATGACGAGCGTCGGCGCGGCGGATCGTCGCGGTCAAGACGGGCTTCGGCCGCCGCCGCGGAACTTGCGCTTGGAGAACGGGCCCGATCCCGAGGGCTTCGGGGGTTCGCGACGTGGAGGTCCGACCGGCGACGCTTGACCGTGCCGTGCGAGGAGGACCTTCTCGTGCTTGGCGGGGAGGCTGTCCGGGAGCTCGCCGTCGCGCGATTCGAATTCGTCGTCGCCCGCGAGCAGCTCGAACAGGAATCGCGACGGCGTGCACTCGATACGCTTGCCGTACTTCGCGCGCTCGGCCGCGTGAGTCACCACGAGGCGTTCCTGCGCGCGCGTGATCCCCACGTACATGAGCCGGCGCTCCTCGTCGATCGTGTCTTCTTCGATCGATCGCGCGTGGGGAAGGATGCCCTCTTCGCACCCCACGAGGTACACGTACGGAAACTCGAGGCCCTTGGCCGCGTGCAGCGTCATGAGGGTGACGGCGTTGCGTCGGCGCGGATCTTCGCTCGTCTTGTCGTCGTTGGCGTTCAGGTTGAGTTCTTCGAGGAAGCCGACGAGGTCGGGGCTGGCGTTGCGTCGCGTGTAGTTCTCCGCGAAGTTGACGACCTCCATCACGCCGGCCCAGCGCGCTTCACGTGCGGCGGCGTCGGGGTAGGCGCGCTCGACCTCCTCTTTGTAGCCGACGTCGTGGATGAGTTTCTGGACGAGCGTCACGAGGCCCTCGCCCTCGGTGTGCTCCGCGAGACGTTCGAACGTTTCGAGGAGTCGCTTGGCGCCGGCGACGGCCGCATTCGGGAGCCCGGGGATCTCTTCGAGTCGGCGCAGCGCCGCCGCGGCCGAAACGCCCTGTTCGGTGGCCCAAGTGTTGATGCGGTCGATCGTCGTCTTGCCGATGCCGCGGGGCGGCGTGTTGATGATGCGGAGCAGCGACACTTCGTCGTCGGGATTCGCGACGCACTTCAGGAACGACAGAAGGTCGCGCACTTCCTTGCGGTCGAAGAACGACTGGCCGCCGACGAGAACGTAGGGGACATTGTTGGCGCGCAGCCGCGCTTCGAACGTTCGCGGCTGGACCTGCGTGCGGAACAAGATCGCGAAGTCGCCGAGCTTCGCGGCGCGCGTGGCGACGCGCTCGACGATGCTGCGCACGACGAACTCGGCTTCGTCTTCCTCGTCGGAGGCCTCGTAGACGAGCAGCGGGTCGCCGTCGCCCTTGGCCGAGCGCAGCGCTTTGTCGTGGCGCGTGATGTTGTTGCGGATGACCGTGTTCGCGGCGTCGAGGATCTGGCGCGTCGAGCGGTAGTTGGTTTCGAGGCGGACGACGGTCGTGCCGGGGAAGTCCTTCTCGAAGCCGAGGATCTTCGCGACGTCGGCGCCACGCCAGCCGTAGATCGACTGGTCGTCGTCACCCACCACGCACAAGTTCGCGTGCGCGCGCGCGATCCGGCTCACGATCTCGTACTGCGGCCCGTTCGTGTCCTGGTATTCGTCGACCATCACGTAGCGGAATCGGTCCGAGTAGGCGGCGCGCACGTCGTCGTGTTCGCGCAGCAGCCGTCCCATGTAGACGAGGAGATCGTCGAAATCGAGGAGCTTCGAGCGACACAGGTGCTCCTCGTAGCGTTGGAACGTCCGGCCGACGAGCTCTTCGTACTCGTCCGCGGCCCCGTCGAACACGTCGCGCGGCGTGAACCCGCGGTTCTTGTAGAGCGAGATCTTCGCCTGCGCAGCGCGAGGATGAAGGTGCGCTTCGGGCACGTGCAGGTCGCGCAGAACCGCCTTGACGCTCGCCTGTTGATCGGACGCGTCGGCGATCGTGAAGGTCTTCGGCAGATCGAACCGCTCGGCGTGCCTGCGCAGGTTGCGCGCGCAGAACGAGTGGAACGTCCCGATCGTCAGGGATTTGGCGAGATCGGTACCGACGATGCCGGCGACCCTCTCGCGCATCTCGGCCGCCGCCTTGTTCGTGAACGTCATCGCGAGGATGGCGGTGGGCTGCGTACCGCGATCGAGCAGATGCGCGATCCGCACCGTGATGACGCGCGTCTTGCCCGTTCCCGCGCCCGCGAGGACGAGCACGGGCCCTTCGGTCGTTTCGACCGCGCGCCGTTGCTCGGGATTCAGGCCCGCGAGGCGTTCGGCGTGGGACGGCCCGCGCGCGCCCGAGCGCGATCGCGTCGCGAACGTCGGCTTCGATTTTCGTCTCGCCCCGGACGACGAAGACGATCCCGGAGGCTTCGGTCGAAACGCGCGTCGACTCGATCGGTCGCTGGATGAGCGGTCGCTAGACATGTCACGGGCCCTGCAGTTGCTGGACGCTGCGGTTGCTGGACGCGGTCACCGGATACGGCTTTTACCGAATGCGGCGTTGCCGAAAACAGCGGACCTCGTCGATGTGTCGGGGATGTTCGCCGCAGAGGTCGCGGCTGCGTGTGTTCCGTTCGGTGTCGTTTCGGTTCGACCGATTCGATTCAGGACGCAACCCGTCAAGGACGAAACTCGATCGGACGAAACTTCGACCTCTCGCGAACGTGATCTACCGCGACGCGGCCGTGAAGGTCGACGATGATAGCATGAAGGTTCGTCCGCGCAAGACGTCGCGCGCCGACGCGCGCGTTCGTCACCGAACGCGATGCGCAGTCGCACGATGTTCGTCGACATCGAACTCGTCGCGCCGGTTGACTCGCGACGTCGTTCCGACTACGATCGCACGGAGCGCGGCGGAGGTTCACGCACCGGAGTCGTTCATGCGTTCTCACGTCCTTCGACGAACTTCGTCACCGCGGCCGCGAGCGTTTGCACCGATTCGTCGCGACACGAGAGTCGCGACGCGTCGTGCGAGCGCGATCACGGTCGTCGCGATTGCGACGATCACCGCCGCGGCGATGTTCGGTCTTGCGCTCGGCGGTTGCACGCGCGGTGCCGAAACGGAGCAGGGGAGCCAAGACGGGCGGTCTTTCGGCAATCCCGATTCCGTTACGGCCGCGACTCGCGTCACGATACACGAAGCTGGGTCGTCCACGGCGATGACGGACGGGGAGGGCGTCATCGTCGTCGGACGCATCCTCGAGGTGTGCGCGAGTGCCGGCTGCTGGTTCGTTCTCGAAGAACTCGAAGACGGCATCTCGTCGCAGATTCTCGTCGATCTGAAGCCTTCGGCCGATTTCACGCTGCCCTCGTCGGTGCGCGGCCGCCGCGCCGTCGTCACCGGAACCTTGTACGGTACGCCGCCGGACCGCGTCGTCCACGGTGTGGGCGTTCGGCTGGAGCCCGAAACGTGATCGTCCGCTCCTTCGCGCTCGCGCTCGCGAGCCTCCGGTTTCGCGGCCTGCGATCGGCGCTCACGGCGCTCGGCATCGGTCTCGCGACGGCCCTCGCGGCGACGACCCTCGGGTTTCGCGTCGGATACGAAGAGGCCCTCGAACGCGACGTCGATGCGATGGGCTACCAAGTCCTCGTGACGGGCAAGGGATGTCCGCACGAGGCCGCGACGCTCATTCTGCGCGGCGGCTCGATCCCGATGTACATCCAGCAGGGCGTTGCCGAGCACATCGTGTCACAGCCCGAGGTGCGTGACGCGACGCGCTTCTTCATGCAGTCGGTGTCGAGCGAAGACGGTCGGTCGGCGCAGCTCTACGTGGGCGTCGATGAACGCTTTGCCGAGCTTCGCCCCGGGATCGCGCTGCAACGTGGCGCGTGGTTCTCGAGCGCCGTCGCCGACGAGGTCGTGCTCGGGTACAACGTCGCCGAGTATCGACGTCTCGAGCTCGGCGATTCGCTCGTCGTCCAGGGGCGATCCCTGACGGTGCGCGGTGTGCTCGACAAGCTCGGGACGCAAGACGACGGCACCGTGTTCCTGCCGCTCGCGACCGCGCAAGATCTCTTCGAGCGGCGCGACCGCCTGACGGGCATCGGCTTGCAGCTCCACGACATCGGCGCGGCGGGCACGCTGATCGACCGCCTCTACGAGCTGCCGTCGGTGCAGGTCGTGCGCATGGCGCAAGTGCAGGCCACGATTCTCGGGATTCTCACGAGCGTCGAGGGGCTGCTGTTCGCGTTCGGCGGGCTGTGCTTGCTCGTCGCGTGGCTCGGCGTGCTCAACGCCGCGCTGCTCTCGGCGTACGAACGGCGCGGCGAGATGGGCGTGCTGCGGGCGATCGGCTGTTCGACGCCGCGACTGTTCCTCATGGCGTGGGCGGAGTCGATCCTGCTCGCGGCGATCGGAGTCGTCGCCGGGCTCGCGCTCACGTTCGCGATGCGCGGAGGGTTCGAGGCGTTCGTGCGCGACACGCTCGCGTTCGTGCCGGCGGGGCCGGTCGTCGCACTGCGCCCGGGGATCCTCGCGTCGTGCGGCATGGCGGTGCTCGCTCTCTGTGTGCTCGCCGGAGTCGTGCCCGCGCTGCGTTCGGCGCGACAGACCCCGATGACGACGATCCGAGGCGGCGACTCATGACGATCCTGGCCGCGGAGCACGTCGGGCGCGATTATCCACAGCCGCGCGGTGTCGTTCGCGCGCTCGACAACGTGTCGCTCGCGATCGAAGCCGGCGAGCACGTCACGGTCACGGGCGCTTCCGGCTCGGGCAAGTCGACACTGCTCGCGATCCTCGGCCTCATGGAGCGCCCGACGCGGGGGCGCGTCGTGTTTCGCGGCGACGTCGTATCGTCCGGACGAGAAGGCGGCGACCGCTCGGTCTCGGCGTCCCGTCTCGCGGCGCTTCGACTCGAGCACATGGGGTTCGTGTTCCAGGACTTCCGCCTGTTGCGGCACGCGAGCGCGCTCGACAACGTGCGCTTGCCGCTCGAGTTCGCGGGCGCATCGAGGGCGACGTCGCGCGTCGAGGCCGAGCGGTGGCTCGACCGTGTCGGACTCGGCGATCGCGCACATCGCAAACCGGGAGAACTCTCGCGCGGCGAGATGCAACGCGTCGCGCTCGCACGCGCGCTCGTGCACCGTCCCGCGATCGTCTTCGCCGACGAGCCGACCGCCAACCTCGACCGCGCCAACGCCGAACGCGTTCACGAGCTCTTCGCGGAGTTCGTGCGCGACGACGGACTCACGGTCGTCGTCGCGACGCACCACCACGATGCCGCGCGCGGCGGCCGCGAAGTGCGCCTTCGTGAAGGCGTCGTCGAGAGCTGAGAAGCGGTCTATCGAACGGGGTTTTCGCCGGGCGAATCCGATCGCCTCCCGCGGTTGACTTCGGGGCCGAGGCCGCAGTATGATCCACGCTTCTCCGGAAGAAGAGGTTTCAAAGGGGGGCTCTTGGCCCGACGTTCTTCGCTGCCGTTTGGCTTTGTCTCGCACGTTCGTTCCTGTCATGGCGACCTGCGTTTTCGAAGCCGGCCGACGGCGCGAAGCGGTCCGCGGTCCCTTCGCGATCGAAGCGTTTCGGTCACGCGTTCGATCTTCGTCCTTCGATTCGCTCGCGTGCACGGTCCTGCTCGGCTGTGAGTACGCGGGTGCTTCGCACGGAAGAATCCATTCATGAAGATCCTGTGCTGCGGCGATCTGCACATCGGGCGTCGATCCAGCCGCATTCCTGAAGATCTCGACGGTCCCGCGTTCTCGTGTGCGAGCACGTTCGATCGCGTCGTCGAAGTCGCCCTTGCCGAGTCCGTCGACCTTGTCGTGCTCGCCGGCGACGTCGTCGATCGCGCGAACCGCTTCTTCGAGGCGTTCGGTCCGCTCGAGCGTGGGCTCGCGCGATTGTCGGCGCGGGAGATTCCCGTCTGCGCGGTCGCCGGCAACCACGACTTCGACGTCTTGCCTCGACTCGTCGACAGCGTCGGCGCGGAGCGCTTCCACTTGATCGGTGCCGGCGGGCGATGGGAACGCCGCACGATCGAGACGTCGTCGGGCCAGCGGCTGCACGTCGATGGCTGGTCGTTCCCGCGCGAGCATTTCGAGACGTCTCCGCTCGACGATTACACACTCGAGCCGTCGGACGACGTGCCGGTGCTCGGCTTGATGCACGCGGACACGGCGTCGCCCGACAGTCCGTACGCGCCGGTTTCGGTCGCTCGGCTCTCCGAGTCGGCGGTTGATGCGTGGGTGGTCGGCCACGTGCACAAGCCGGACGACATTCCGGCTTCGGGGGGAGCGCACGTGCTCGTTCCGGGGTCGGTGCAAGCGATCACTTCCGGCGAGCGCGGCGCGCACGGCGCGTGGCTGCTCGAGATCGACCGCACGGCGCGTCCCGTATGTCGCACACGGCCGATCCCGCTTTCGAGCGTGCGCTACGATTCGCTCGCCGTCGATCTGAGTGACGTCGCCGACGTCGAAACTCTCGAGTCGACGATCACCAAGGCGCTGCGCACGCATCGCGATGCGCTCGCGAGCGAGAGCGGCGCGGGCGCTCTGCGTCACGTCGCATGTACGCTCGAGCTCGTCGGCCGTACGCCGATGCACCGAAGCGTGGCGCGCGAGGCGCGGCGAGTTCTCGACGACCTCGACCTCGGCAAGGACGGTCTCACGCTGCGTGTCGATCGCGTCGAGGCGCGGACGCGACCGGCGCTCGATCTCGCGGAGATCGCGCGCGGCAACGATCCGGCCGGGTTGCTCGCGAAGCGGCTCGTCGCCATCGAGCACGAGGCGTCGCTCGGGACGCATTCCGTCGGATCGACCGGAAACCGGGCGAACGGCAACAGCGCGAACGGGGCCGGTGACGACGCGTCGTCGGCGTGGGTTCTCGACGCGCAGCGCGCCGTCGAGGCGATCCACCGATCGAAGCCATACCAATTCGTATCCGACGACCCCGAGCCCGACGATGAAGAATCGCGACGGATGCTGCTCGAGCAAGGCTACCGATTGCTCGATGCGTTGATCGCCCAGAAGGAGCCCGCATGAGCCGTCCGACTCTCGTGTTCCACGACGTGCTCGTGCGTCGCATGCCGGGTTTTGCCGACGGCGGTTTCCGCGTCGACGAAATCGGACAGGGCATCAACCTCGTGCACGGTCCGAACGCTTCCGGAAAGAGTACGCTCGCGCGCTCGATGATGGCGCTGCTGTGGCCGACTGCCGCGCCGAAGCACGCGTCGCTCGTCGGCGATCTTCGAGTCGACGGGCGTCCGTGGCGCATCGAGCTCGATGCCGGGCACGTGCGATGTCAGCGCGACGGCCAAGACGTCACCGCGCCCGTGATCGCACCCGCGGAGACGCGCGACCGCTACTACCTGTCGCTTCAGCACCTGCTCGCGCTCGAAGACGGACGCGATCTCGCGTCGGTGATCCTGCGCGAGTCGAGCGGTGGCTACGACCTCGCGCGTGCGGCCGACGATCTCGGCTTCAAGTCCAAGCCGTCGAGTTCGCAGAAGCTGCGCGCTGCCGTCAAGCAAGCCAAAGAGCGCGTGCGACGTGCTCGCGATGGGCAGCAGGCGCTCCGCGAGAAGGAAGCGCGCCTCGACCAGCTGGAGCAAGAGCGCGACGACGCGACCGGCGATCGCGATCGGATCCGGATCTTGCAACGCGCCATCGAGCATCGACGAGCCGTGGAGACACGGAACGGGGCGGCCGCGACCTACGAGGGATTCGCGACCGAGATCGGTCGACTCACGGGACACGAGCTCGACGACCTCGAGAAGCTCGAGCGTCGTAAGGAAGAGGAGCGCCGGCGTCGCCAGGTCGCGCATTCCGAACGCGAGCGAGCCCGCCAGCAACGAACGAAGTGTGATCTGCCGGCCAAGGGCGTCGGAAGCTCGCTGCTGCCGACGCTCCGCGCGAAGTTGCGCGAGCTTCGGGCCGCGGAGCAAGCGTGGCGCGAGCGCGCGACCGAGGTCGAACGCCTGCGCGCCGAGCAGACGGCCGAGCGATCGCGCATGGGCGACGCCCTCTCGGACGATCAGCTCGAAGAGCTCGCACGAGTCGGTCCCGATGCGCTGACGACGCTGTCCGATCTGGCCGAGCGCATGGAACGCGTGGCGGCGACGAGCATGGGACTCGACGAGCTCGAGTCGTGGATCGGATGCAGCCGGACTCCGACCGATCTCGACGCCAAGCGCGAAGCGATGCAGCGACTGCACGCGTGGCTGTCCGCCGAGGCGTACGATCCTGCCGACGCCGAGCGCGCGCGACACATCGGCGCGGCCGGTGCGGGGGCGCTCGTCGTGACGGGCATCGTCGGCGCGGTCGTCGTGAGCCCGGCCTCGTTGATCGTCGTCGCCGCAGGCGCAGGTCTCGCTTGGTACACGTTCACGCCGCGTCCGCGTGTCGACGCGCGCGACGAGATCCGCGACTCGTGGGAACGGACCGGAGTCGCGCCGCCCGCAGCGTGGACGGTGGAAGCCGTCGGTGAACGAATCGTCGAGCTGCAGCGCGAGATCGCCTCCGGTACGGTGCTCGGCGAGCGCGAAGCGCGGTGGGCCGGGCTTGCCGACAAGCGCGAGCGACACGAAGCCGAGGTCGACGCCGTGCGCCGTGAACGCGAGGACGTCGCGGCGACGTTCGGGCTCGCCCCCAATGTCGAACATCCGTCGTTCTTGCATCTCGTGAGTCGGATCTTGCGATGGCAGGACCTCTCGACGCGATGCCTCGGTGCGATCCGCGCGCGAGACGAAGCGGGCTCGCAGCGCGACTCGATGACCGCCGACATCGCGCGGCTGCTGAAGCCTCACGGATACTCCGAGGTCGTGGACTCGGCGCAGGCCGAGGGAGCGATCGAAGATCTCGACCGTCGCGCGGCCGCGTGGGACCAGGCGAGCGCGGCGATGACGTCGGCCGAGCGTGCCGTCGAAGAAGCCGAGCAGCGGATCGGCGAAGCCGAAGCCGAGATCGCCACCGTCTATCATCGCTACACGCTGAAGCCGGGCGACGAGAGCAGTCTGCGCGATCGGTTGGATCAACGCGATTCGTATCGCGCCGCCACCGAAGCGTTGCGTGACGCCGAGCGCGAAGTGAGTCGTCTCGCCGAAGGCCTCGCCGAAGAGCCCGAACTGCGCGAGCGCGCCGAATCGTCGCTGCGAGAAGAGCTCGAGCGTTGCAGCGAGGCCGCCGAGTCGATCGAGCCGATCACGCAGGAGATCGGCAAGATCCGCGCGAAGCTCGCCGAAGCCAAGGAGCGGCACGATCTCGAGGACGCGCTCGCAGAGTTCGAACGCGCGCGCGACACGATGCGTGAGGCGCGCGAGCTCGACATGGGCGCCGTCGTCGGGCAGGTGCTCGTCGACGCGGTTCGCAACGAGAGTCGCGATCTCGAACGCCCGCGCGTGTTCCACCGTGCACGCGAGCTGTTTACCGACATCACCGACGGGCGGTACCGCCTCGATCTCGGCGTCGGGGAGCCGCCCGCGTTCCGCGCCGTCGACACGACGACCGGCGTCGGCCACGCGCTCGAAGAACTCTCGAGCGCCACGCGCGTGCAGCTCTTGCTCGCGGTGCGCGTCGCCTTCATCGAAGAGCAGGAGCAGGGGCCCGCGTTGCCGTTGTTCCTCGACGAGACGCTCGGCAACTCCGATGACCGACGCGCGCAGGCCATCATCCGCGCCGCGATTTCGGTCGCGCGGACCGGCCGTCAGATCTTCTACTTCACGGCGCAGCACGACGAAGCGGGCAAGTGGCTCGGAATGCTCGAAGACGACGACTCGGTGGCGCTGCACCGCATCGACTTGTTGCGAGTGCGCGGGATCGCCGACGAGCCCGACTCGACGATTCCGATCCAGCGCCCGCCGCGCCCGAGCTTGCCCACCCCGAACGGGCTCGATCGATTGGAGTTCGGCCGCAAGATCGGCGTGCCGCCGTTCGATCCGCGCCGCGAATCGACGGGCGGGATCCACTTGTGGCACCTCATCGACGACGTCGAGGTGCTGCACAAGCTGCTGTCGCTCGACATCACGAAGTGGGGGCAGCTCGAGAACCTCGTGCGGCACGGAGGTCGCGAGCTCGTGCCCGAGGGCGACAGTGTCCTCGAACGCGCGCGCGCCGCGGTGAGCGTCTTCGAGAAGGCCGCGCAGTATTGGCGCATCGGTCGCGGGAAGCCCGTCGACAGGCGAGTGCTCGCCGAGTCGGAGCTCGTCTCGGATGCGTTCCTCGATGCGGTCTGTGAGCTCGCCGAGTCGGTCGACGGCGACGCGGCGTTGTTGATTCGCGGGCTCGAGCGCAAGCAGGTGAAGCGCTTCCCGACGAAGACGATCGACAAGCTCGCGCGCTTCCTGCGCGAACACGGCTACCTCGACGACGCGTCTCCGTTGTCCAACGACGAGATCCGCGAACGCGTGCTCGCGTCGTGTTCGCCGCTCGTCCGTCGCAACGTCATCACGCCGGGCCGCATCACCGAGCTCGTCGGGTCGGTTCCTCGCGACGCATGATCGGGTGCGGCACCGCGGCGCGCCAGTGGGTTTCGTTGTCCGGCGCAGCGTCCGGTGGGAGGCGATACCCGTCGACCGGCGCGACCGGACAGACGGGCCCGGCATTCGCGATGCCCGTTGGCCGTCCCATTCTTCAAGTCTCGGCGGGAATGTGGCGTGCGCCGCAGGGTATGGGAGAATGCGGAGTTCTCGAAACCCACCAGGAGATCGGCATCATGTCGGGATTGTACTGGCTTCGCTTCGTCGCGCGGACGTTCGCGCAGGGGCTCTCGGTCGTGCTGCCGGCCGCGTTGACGCTGTGGATCTTGATTTGGCTCGCGCGAACCGCCGAGCAGATCGCGGCCGATCTCTCGGGCCTCGTCTTCGGCGAGGCGGTCCGGACGCCCGGAGTCGGCATCCTCGTGATGATCGTCGTGGTGTTCCTCGCCGGGCTGTTGCTGCACGCGGCGATGGTGCGGCAGGTGTGGCGTTCGGCCGAGCGGCAGATGGAGTCGATCCCGGTGCTGAAGACCGTCTACGGATCGATCAAGGATCTGCTCTCCTACTTCTCGCGTTCGAAGGAGCGCGGGTACGACCAGGTCGTGTTCGTTCGGCTCGGGGACAAGGAGGCGCGCCTCGTCGGATTCGTCACCCGCGACGACCTGCAGCACCTCGAGGGATTCCCGACCGAAGGCGACCCCATCGCCGTGTACCTGCCGATGAGCTACCAGGTCGGCGGTTTCACGATCGTCGTGCCTCGGGCCGACGTCGAACCCGCCGCCCTCGATTTCGAGAGCGCTCTGCGCTTCGTGCTCACCGCGGGCGTCACGGGTCCGTCCGAAGAAGCACCGTCGGACGCCGCGCGGTGAGCCAACGAATCCCTATTCGTTCGTACCCGCGGGCCGTCGCGATCGGTTCTTCGTCAACGTGAGCGTGTTCCACGTTCTTTGCAGGACGTCGTCGTCGCCATCCTGATCGATGTCCACGAAGACGGCGTTGTCGGCGCCGTTCCATAAGCGGTCCATCGACCACGCGTCGGCGGGGCCGAAGCGTCCGTGACCGAGTCCGCGCATCGTGATGATGCCGGTCGTTCCGGTGTCGGAAACCGAGATCGCGAGATCGAGTCGGCCGTCCACGTCGAAATCGTGCAAGCGGATCGCGACAGGGAGCCCGGCGATATCGCCGCGTCCGATCGAGCGGATGTTCTGCAGACCGCGCCCGTTCGCGGACAGAGCGACGCGAATCCTACCGCTGGCACGGTCGTAGACCACGAGATCGGCGATGCCGTCACCCGTGAGATCACCCGCGTCGTAGCGTGACGAGGGTAGGATGCCCAAGTCGAAGCTCCGTGTGCGATCGAACTGACGATCGGGCGAGCCCGCGATGACTTGATGCCAATCGGTCCCCGTCAATTCACCGAAGATGTCGTCGATGCCGTCGCCGTCGAAGTCGGCGATGACTCGTGGCAGCGCATCGAAGCGTGGGACCGACCGAAACTCGAACGTCCCGTCGCCACGCCCGAATCGAACGCCTCCGGCTCTCGCCGGAAGGACTCCGATGAGATCGAGCGAGCCGTCATCGTCGATGTCGGTGGCGCCGATCAAGTCGAAGCTCGTGGGAATCGTCGATCGGCGTATGGCCGCGGGGGTCGACGATGCATCGGCCGGAATGACCTCGGCCGTGCCCACGGACGTCTTGACGAACAGGTCGTCGAGGCCATCCGAAGTGAAGTCGTCGGTGAAGATGTGCTCGATCGCGTTCGGGAAGAGCTCGCGCAGGATCTCGGTCTCGACGAAGCGGTCGTCGCCCTCGTTCAGGAAGGCACCACGCGCATTCGTCAGCAGGTCGAGATCGCCGTCCTTGTCGATGTCGAAGGCTGCGACTCGCGTCCCCACGCCGGTCTGCGACGTGACGACGACAGGCAGCTCGTACGTGGGCTTCCCGTCCTCGCGATGAAACAACGTGACCGTGCGGGAGGCGCCGCAGCCGATCCAGTCGAGGTCTCCGTCAAGGTCGAGGTCGGTAGACCCGAGTTGCGTCAAGGGCGCGGGCAGAGGCGTCGAGCCGATCGTCACGATGTGTCCGGCCTCGGAGACGCGCAGTTCGACAATCTGGTGGGGCTGAGGAGTCAATCCGACTTCCACCAACAGAGTGTCGCTTCGGGAACCCGGCTCGGATGCGCGTGCCAACGCCTGAATCCACGACCCTTGCGTCGTTTCGATTCTCGTGGTGAATCCGCCGCGACCGTCTCCGAGCAGGACCACG
>JAUIME010000748.1 GCA_030433195.1 bacterium | reverse complement strand
AACTCCGCGGGTTTGCCTTCGCGAACGATCGCGACGACCTTTCGAACCGCCTCGATCCCTTCTTGGCCCATCGGCCTCCAAACCCAACCCGTCGAGGTGAGCTCGCCGACTCCGCCCTGATCGCCCTTCTTGGTCACGTAGTACCGCTGCGCGATTCCGAGATGAACGGTATCGACCTGCGCCGAGGTCCCGTCCTCCAGATCGACCAAGTCGGTGCCGACGTGAATCTCGCGATTGAACTTCTCGACCGCGAGCAGCACGCCGACGACGTTCTGAAAGCGCCTGGACAGCGTCAGCTTCGACTCTTCGTCACTTTTCGGAATCTGCTCGGCGAAGGCCTCGACGTTGTCGATCGTCGTCGGGAGCCGGTCGACGAGTGTGCGAACGCGCGTTTCGAGCGATGCGATCACGGGCTCGAGCACGCTCGTCGCCTCCTTCAGCTTGCTCTGCTGACCGAGCAGCTCCTGCTCCTTCTTCTCGACTACCGCCAGACTCTTCTCGAGCTCCGCGAGACTCGCGCGCATCGATTCGAGCTGATCTTGCTGGAGCTCGATGCGACTCTCGAGGACGTCGCGTCCGAGCTTCCAATCCCGCTCGGCCTTGGCGATCTGGCGCCGGGTCTCCACCCACTTCTCGAGAACCGTGCGACTTCCTTCGAGCGGCCCTTCGTCTCCATCGGTCGTCGCGGCGAAAGCTCCCGCAAAGCCGAGTCCGGCAACGAGGGCGATCGCGACGGCGGATCGTCGTTTCGCGTTCATCTCTGATTCCCTTCTCATTCTGTCCGCTCCGTCGTCGACCGAGGCGCGCCTGCCCTGCCAAGCCGGCGGCTAGAGATCAGAACGGGATCTCCGCGCTGAGGCTGATCGAGTAATCGATGCCTCGCGTAAACGATGACTTCGTCTTGTCCGCTCCCGTGTAGTCCGAGCGGTAGACCGTTTCGATTTCGGGGTTCGTCAGGTTCTTGGCCTGGAACCGCAGCTTCAGGTACTTCCCGAGTCGTTGACTCACGCTGAGGTTGAGCGTGTTGAACTCGGTCGCGTAGATACTCGGGATGAAGTTATTGACGCTCTGCCCGGCCCCCGCGAGCAGCGTGTCGCCTTGCACCGTGTAGAACAAACCGACCTTGGTTCCGGTGGCGACGCCGTCCCACGTCACGTACAAGTTGTAGAGGTAGTCGGGTGCGTTGGTCATCTCGCGCTTGCGCTGCGGCGCGCCGATCCTCTCGAGATCGGCCACTTCCTGGGCATCGAGACGCACCTGCGAGTGGATCAGGGTCGCGTTGCCCCCCACCGAGAACCCGCGCGCGCTCGGCCAGAAGGTCTCGAGGTCCTGCCGGATCTCGAACTCCCATCCCGTCAGCTGACCTTCCGGATAGTTCACGGGAGTCGTGAAGTCGAAGATCGGCCCGACACGCTGGACGTACTCGATCGGGTCCTTGATGTCCTTGTAGAACCACGATGTCGACACGAGCGCGCCCTGGTAAGGACGGTAGTCGAAACGCAAGTCGTAGTTCTCGACCTCGCTCATCTCGAGCTCCGGATTCCCGACGAACAGCGGGCCCCCGAGGAACTCCTGCTGGATGATCGGCGTGATCTCTTTGAACGTTTGGCGCGCCACCGTTTGGCTGTACGACCCGCGGATGGTCACCTGCGACGTCGGGTTGTACTCGAGCCCGATCGCCGGGAGAATGTCGTTCTGACTGAAGTCGACGTCGGCGTCGCCGGGGTTCAAGCGCACGGGCGCGTTCGCACCGGGCGGGAACCACGTCGCGTCTTCCTCCGGGATGTTCACGATCGAGATCTCGGTAGACTCGAACCGAGCGCCCCCGACGATGCTGAGCTGCGAGAACAGCGGCAGGTCCATCATCGCGTAGTAGGCCGAGATGTCCTGCCCGCCGTCATAGTCGACGTCGTTGTTCGACGCCGTGATCGGGTGCCCGCCCTCGTCGGGGAAGATGTCGCTCCACTTGTCCTCGAACTCGCCGATGTACGACGAGCCCGAGTCACCGAAGTTACTGAACGTGTCTTGGTCGAACTCGCGCTCGAGGTCGTCGCGGAAGTAGCCCGCCTTGAAGTACCCGCGATCGTCCGTCCATTGCCGGAACGGGACCTTGACGTTCACGTTGTACTGCGTGCTCTCTTCCTCGATCCGCTTCCAGATTCGCTGCACGTTGCCGAGGTTGAAGTTCGCGCCCGGCTTGTACGGGAAGTGCTCGGCGGGCAGGATCTCGTCTTCCGAGAACGGCGGGCGGCCCGGCACGAACGACGAGGCGACCCACAGCGAGCCGAACTGTCGCTTGTCGGGCTGATCGAGCAGCGCGTCGCTGAGGGCGAGCCCCCAGTCGATCTCGGGTGCCTCGAGGACGAAGAGCTCTCCCGGCTCGCGCTCGTCTTCCACCGGGAAGCGATGCTTCCCGTTCCACTGCAACGTCGATGTCGAACGCTCGGTGTACTCGAGGGTTTCGAGGCGAAGGTAAGGGGCGCGGAAGCGATTGTCCTGACTGTTTCCCTCGGCCATCGGATCGTCGCGATCATAACCGGGGAAGTAGTACTCCTTGCCGCGCGTGTCTTCGGCGAGCGTCGCCGTGTCTTCGACCGTTCGGGAGTAGAGGTAGCTCATCGCGACCGAGTGATCCTCGACCTCGACGCCGAACGTGCCGAGACCACCCCACTGCACAGTCTCGGTGCCCTGCGTGAGATCGCAGAGCGACGTCTTGAAGTCCTCGGCCGGGGTCCCCTGGTTGTACTGCGGTGTGAGCTCGCCTCCCGGTTCGGTGAGCCACCACGAATCGTCGATCCCGTCGTCGTAGTACGAGGCGTCCTGCTCGT
>JAUIME010000747.1 GCA_030433195.1 bacterium | reverse complement strand
CTCGAAGAGAAGTGGCTCGAAGGACTCGGGAATGAAGGCGCCGATGTCGAGGCCTACCTCGAGACGGCAAGAACCTTGGCGGGCGTCGGCGAGAAGGATCGAGCTTGCGTCCTCCTGTTGATGCTCTACGACGACCTCTGGAAGCGTGACCGGGCCGACGCGGCGCTCGCCGTGTTGCGAGTCGTCGGAGAGATCCGCGCCAACGAGAAGACCCTCCGCGA
The DNA here is from genome assembly GCA_030433195.1 of bacterium. GTDB lineage: Bacteria > Planctomycetota > JACOTG01 > JACOTG01 > JAUIME01 > JAUIME01. The sequence goes on along the minus strand of JAUIME010000747.1, from coordinate 2,612 downwards.
GAAGGCGCTCGCTTGCGTACGCGCTGTCTACAAGACACAGCCCGCACTCGAACACCTCATCGAGAAATCCGAGCTCGCGGGATCGCGAAAAGTCCCCGACGCGCTCGCCGCCTTCGAACAGTTCACGCAGTTCCGCGAAGGCACGCACGTGTATCACGGCACGGGTTGGGGAACGGGACGCATCGTCGAGCTCGATCCCGCTTCGGCCGAGCTCACGATCGACTTCGAAGAAGACAAGGGACATACGATCCCGATCGATTCCGCGCGCGAGATCTTCGAAATCCTCGACGACCGAGACCTGCGGGTCTACATGCTCTCGCGCCAAGAGGAGCTCGACAGTCTCTGCAAGGACGACCCCGCGGAGGTGATCAAGCTCGTGCTGCGCGCGCGCGGCGGCAAGGCACTCGCGGCCGAGCTCCGCAACTCGCTGCGCGGCTCCGTCATTCCCGAGAAGGGCTGGAGCAAGTGGTGGACGAAGGCCCGCCGCGAAGCCGCCAAGGACTCGTTCATCGAGATCCAGGACGGCACCAAGCCGGTCTACCTCCTGCGCGACAAGCCGGTCTCGATCGCCGAAGAAGCGGCCGCGACCGTCGAGCGCGCCGAAACGCTCGCCGAAGCCGTCGCGACCGCTCGCGGCTTCGTCCGCAAGGCCAAGGACTCGATCGACGCCGCGGGCCTCTACGGCAACATCCGTGACCGCGTCGCGGCGATGGACGAAGACGACCTCCTCGAAGAACCCGGCCCCGCGATCGAGGCGCTGATCTTCCTCGAGTCGGCACCTTCCGGCGTCACCGCCGAGCTCGAGACGACTCCGAAGGCGTTCCTCGAACGATGGATCGAGTGGTCGCTCGAGGAGGAAGACGAGGAGTGGGACGAGGAAGAAGACGACGACGAAGCGGATGAAGCCGATGCGGACGGCGATGCGTCCGCCGACGCCACCGACTCCGACGACGACGATTCCACGAGTGACTCCGATTCCGACGACGAAGGCGACGACGACTACGATCCGCGTGTCGACCTCGTCCTCCAAAGCGTCTGCGAGCTCCTGCACGGGATCACGATCCAGGAATACCGCAACCGATTCTTGACGCTGCTCCCCGAGATCCTCGACAAGGACGAGTGGCCGGAAGTCGTGACCGTCGTCCTCTGCAGTGAGGGCCCCGATCTTTGGGATCTCGGCATCACGACGCTGCGCAAGGCGGGACACGACGACATCGTGCGCGACACCATCCAAGAAGTGTTCGAAGACCCGGCGCGCTTCGCCGACTCGTACATCCCGTTCGCGCGAGGGCTCCTCGGCGGCAAGTACGAAGACCTCGACGAGATGCCGACGCGGCTTCAGACGGTGCGCAACCTGCTGAAGCTCCACGAACAGGTCCAGCGGCGCCGGCCACCGCTCGAACCCGATCTCCTGAAGAAGACGATGCAGCGCGTGGAGACCTTGTTGCTCGACGGCAAGTCGAAGCACCTCGAGTCGGCGCTGCGAACCACGACGCTGCCCGAAATGACGCGGATCTTCCACGAATCCGAAGCGTCTCCGTACCTCACGCGTGAGATCAAGAGCGCGATCCAGACGACGGTCGCTCGTACGCACCCCGTGCTGCTCACGGAGCGTCGCAAGCCGCTGTGGCAGGACGGCAACCTCTACTGCACGTCGGCGGCGATCGACGCGAAGCAGGAAGAGTTCCGCGTGCTCACCGAGATCAAGATCCCCGAGAACAGCCGCGCCGTGGGTGCGGCCGCGTCGCTCGGCGACCTCAGCGAAAACTCCGAGTACACGTCCGCGCTCGAATCACAGCGTCTCCTGACCGAGAAGGCCGAGGATCTGCGCGAGCAACTCGACCGCGCACGGCCGATCGAGCAGATCGCGATCGCGGATGGGCAAGCCCTGCCGGGAACGCGAGTGCGCCTTCGGGTCGAAGATTCGGAAGACGCCGTCGAGCACGTCATCCTCGGCCCGTGGGATGCGGGTGAAGACGACCGCGTGATCTCGTACCTCTCGCCGCTCGGCAAGAGTCTCATGGGGCACAAGGCCGGCGAGGAAGTCGAAGCGCAGCTGCCGACCGGGACGAAGCGCTACACGATCGAATCGATCGAGAAGATCGAGTTCTAGAAGAGACGGTTCCGATGAAGATCGCGCTGGCCCAGGTCAATACGACCGTGGGCGACATGGACGCGAACGCCCGACGCGTCGTCGATTTCGCATCGCGCGCCGCTCGGGCGGGTGCCGATCTCGTCGTCTTTCCGGAGCTCACGATCACGGGATACCCGCCGCGGGATCTCGTCGATCGCGAGCACTTCGTGCAGCGCAACCTCGAAGCGCTGCACGCTTGCGCAGCCGAGATCCGCGACATCGCGGCGCTCGTGGGTTACGTCGAGCCGAACACCGAGGACACCGGGAAGCCCGCGTTCAACGCGGCCGCCTGGATCGAGGGAGGCGCGGTCACGGCTTCGTATCGCAAGGCCCTCCTCCCCACCTACGACGTCTTCGACGAAGCTCGGCATTTCGAGCCCGCGACGACGACCGAGGCTCACGAAGTCGGCGGCAAGCGAATCGGCATCACGATCTGCGAAGACATCTGGAATGCGGACGGGCTGCTCCCGCGGCGCTA
>JAUIME010000746.1 GCA_030433195.1 bacterium | reverse complement strand
CACTCGAAGTACGGCGCTTGCGAGACGTTCAACCTCGGTTTCTCGACGGCGCAGTATCCGCTCGTCGCGATCCTCGACGACGACGTCGTGCTCGAGCCCGACTGGGTCGAGAAGATCGTCGCGAAGTTCAAGACCGAGCCCGAAACGACGGCGATCCTCTCGACGAAGGTCGTCGAGCCCGAGATGCCCGACTGGTACAAGGACCATCCCGAGGTGAACCGCGAGCGCTTCATGGCGACGTTCCGCGGATGCGGTTCGGTCGCGCGTCGCGAGGTTCTCGAGAAGGCGGGCTACTACGACGAGAAGTTCTTCATCTACGGCAACGAGCGCGATCTCACGTCACGCATCCTCAATCTCGGCTACCGCGTGAAGCAGTATCCGGACGTGGTGACGTTCCACGGCACTCCGTTCGGGATGAAGATGGGCAAGCGAAGCCTGTACTTCCACGTGCGCAATCTGTGGTGGTACCTGTTCAAGTACGTCGCGTTCACCGACATCGTGAAGTTCTGGTTTCGGATGGTGTTCGGCGGACTCGGTAAGAACAAGAAGAAGAGCGACGAACGCGCCGACGGAGTCGGCTCGATCGGCGCGGCGCGCAACGTGTTCGGTACCAAGGGGGGCGTCTGGATCGTGTTCAAGGCCACGTTCCATGCGTTCCTCGGTCTCGGCCACTGCTTGAAGCACCGACAAGTCTGTCGCGCCGAAGACTTCACGTTGCCCGATCACTAGTCTTGCCGGTTCACGGACGCCGCGGAACTACGGGGCGTCGTCGCATCACGTCTCGGAATCCATCATCGGGAGGCGGGCAACCATGGCCGCCGAGCGCGTCACCGTCGCGATCACGAACTACAACGGGATCGACCACTTGCCGCCGTGTCTCGACGCGGTGCGTGCGCTCGACTATCCCGACGTGGACGTATTGCTCGTCGACAATGCGTCGACGGACGGTAGCCTCGAGCTCGTGCGTGAGCGCTACCCCGACGTGCGTGTGATCGAGCTGCCGACGAACGACGGGCCCGGCCCGGCGCGCAACGCCGCGCTTCGCGAAGCTCGCACGGATCTCGTGCTGTCGATCGACAACGACGCGGTGTTGACGCCGGACTGTCTCACTCGGCTCGTGAACGCTCTGCGAGAGCGGCCGGCGGTTGCGGCGTGCATGCCGCGCACGGTCTACGACGGCGATCCGGAGCGCATCCATTTCGACGGCGGCGACGTGCACTACCTCGGCATGATCAGTATCCGGAACTTCCGGCGTCGCCTCTCCGACGTCGAGTCGCGCACGCGAACGACCGATGTCCTCATCGCGGTGGCGATCCTGTTCGATCGCGCGAAGCTCGACGACGCGTTGCGCTACGACGAGTCGATGTTCATCTTCTTCGAGGATCAGGATCTCGGACACCGCATCCGTTTGCGCGGACTCGAGATTCTGACCGTGTCGGAGGCGATCGTCCGGCATCGCGAGGGTACGGCGGGCGTGTCGTTCCGCGAGGGCGGGTCGCTCAGCGAACGGCGCGCGTATTACTTCACGCGCAATCGGTGGGTGCTGATCGGCAAGAACTACTCGCGTCGGTCGCTCGTGCTGCTCGCACCCGCGCTGGCGGTGTACGAGTGTGTCTGGATGTTGTTCCTGATCGCGAAGGGGCGTTTTGCGAGCTATCGGCGCGGGATTCGCGACGTGTGGCGCGCGCGCGCGCAGACCCGCCGTGAGCGCGCCGAGGTGCAGCGAACGCGCGTCGTTCGTGACCGCGATCTGTTCGTCGGAGCGCCGCTCACGTTCGCCGTGCCCGACACCGGCAAGCCGCTCCAGGCGGCGGCCGTCGCGATGCTCGACTTCTTCTTCAAGGCGTATTGGACGTGCGTTCGCGCGTTCGTCTGACCGAGGACCCGATGATGGCGTCGGCCGTGGCCGTGATCATCCTGAACTGGAACGGAGGCGACGACACGCTTCGATGCGTGGAGTCCGTCCTCGCCCAGACCGGGCCCGCGATCACGACGATCGTCGCCGACAACGGCTCCGAGGACGGCTCCCTCGCGCGCGTGCGCGAGCGGTATCCGAACGTGGTGGTGCTCGAGAACGGCCGGAACCTCGGCTACTGCGAAGGGAACAATCGCGCACTCGAGCGCGTGATCGACGACGGGATCGCCTACTCGCTGCTGTTGAACAACGATGCGGTGCTCGAGCCCGGAGCGGTGGCGCATCTCGTCGCCGCGCTCGACGACGATGCGAGCGTCGGGATCGCGGGGCCGCGCATCCTGCTCGGCGAGGACCCCACGCGCATCTGGTCGGCAGGCGGCGACCTGCGCGTGCGCGAGAACGTGGGGCGGCTGCGCGGCAAGAACCAACCCGACGGTGCCGCATTCGACGAGTCGCGTGACGTCGATTTCGTCACGGGGTGCGCGATGATCGTACGCAACGATCTCCTGCGTACGATCGGGTTGTTCGATCCGGAGTACTTCGCGTACATCGAGGACATCGACCTGTGCGTGCGGGCGCGTCGCGCGGGATCGCGCGTGATCTACGTGCCGGCCGCGCGCGTCACGCATCGCGAATCGTCGTCGACCGGCGGCGGCTACACGCGACAGCGCAAGTACTGGATGGGACGCAACTCGGTGCTGTTCCTGCGACGCTACGGGTCGTGGCGGGAGTGGACGGGTTTCTTCGTGTTCGCCGTCTTGGCGTTGCCGTTCACGTGGGCGCGCGAGGCGCTGCGCGGTAACGGCGCGGTGGTCCGCGCGAAGGCGCGCGGGATCTGGCACGGCTTCGCGGGCCGTCGGGCGGTGCCCGAATGAAGATCCTCCAGGTCGTGCACCTGTTCCTGCCGCGACACCGAGCGGGCG
>JAUIME010000745.1 GCA_030433195.1 bacterium | reverse complement strand
AACCAGGGGGACGGTACCTTCGGCGCCGAGCGCGTCTTCCAGACCGGGGTCGGTCCTACCGCGATCACCGCTTTCGACGCCGACGGCGACGGCGACGTCGACCTCGCGACCGCGAACAATCGCTTCAACGAAGAGGACGTGACGATCCTCTTCAACGACGGGAACGCGAGCTTCACGAATCGAGCCGACGCGTTCATCGGTTCGCATCAACCGCGTGACGTGGCGGCGGGCGATCTCGACGGCGACGGGGATCTCGATCTGGCCGTGAGCCTCGAAGCGGGCCCCGACCGCCTGGCGCTACTCTTCAACGACGGGACGGGCGCGTTCGCTGCTCCGGTGTTCTACGATACGCTCTTCCCGTACAACATCGCGGTTCCCGGCGTCGCGATCCACGACATCGACCTCGACGGGGACGCCGACGTCTTGTACGGCCACGACGGGAACAACGGCTTCCTCGGCGAGTTCGCGCTCTATCGAAACGACGGCACCGGCACGCTCGGGACGCCCGAGTCGATCGGCATCACGATCGCGTTCGGCGGGGCGCACGACTTCGCGATCGGCGACATGACGGGGGACGGCTGGCCCGACGTCGCGGTCGTCGCGCACTCTTCGAAGTATGGCTGGGCGCTCGTGCCGAGCGATGGCGCGGGCGGATTCGGGCCCGCGACCGCGTTCCGCAGCGGCGAGATGGCGCGCGGCATCACGATGGCCGACGCGGACCTCGATGGCGATCTCGACGCCCTGATCGCCAACGCCGGTTCGCTGACCCTGAGCGTTCACGAGAACGAAGGGGGCTCGTTCACGATGCCGGAGTTCTTCTCGGCCGAGTTCGGCGGAGCTCGCGAATCGGACGTCGCCGACATCGATCAGGATGGCGACCTCGACATCGTGGCCGCCGACTACGGCGTCATCACGCTCGAGAACGACGGCGCCGGCAACTTCACGCGCCGACTCCAGAGCCTGAACGTCGGCAGCACCTGGCGTACGCGTCTCGCGGACGTCAATGGCGACCTGTTCCCGGATCTCCTGCTCCTGGATCAGCCGAGCAACCCTCCGTACGAGTTCCACGTGTTGCTGAACGACGGCACGGGTCGGTTCGGGCCTCCCGCGAGCTACCTCACCGGTACTTGCGGCTCGGGTGACTTCGTCCCGGTCGACTTCGACAACGACGGCGATCTCGACGTAGTCGTCACCGACTACCTCGCGTGTGGCGGAGCACCACAGCCGGATCGGCTGCGATTGCACCGGAACCTCGGCAACGGAACCTACACCTACATCGGCTCCATCAAGGAGTTCGGAATCACGAAGGGCGAGCGGCTCCTCGCGGCCGATCTCGATCACGACGGAAACCAAGACCTGCTGACGACCCACTCGACGACGATCGCCTTCTGGCGCGGGGACGGTAGCGGCGGGTTCGCGAGCGGGATCGAGTACCCGGTCGGTGAGTTCGGCCCGAAGTATTTCACGTTCGGCGACTTCAACCGTGACGGCGAGCGCGATGTCGCGACCGTCAACTTCGGGAATTCGTTGCGCGGGCAGTGCATCTCGGTCGTGCCCGGTAACGGCGACGGTTCGTTCGGGACGCCGTGGGTGAAGTATGGCGTGTTCTCACTACAGTTTGGCGGTATCGCAGGCATCGATGCGATCGACGTCGACGGCGACGGCATGCTCGACATCACGGCGGGCGCGTACGGTGCGGACGACATCGCGGTCTTCATCGGCCACGGCGACGGTACGTTCGATGCCGAGCAGCGCTACGGGGTCGACGGACAGGTCAAGCACTCGCGGGCGGGCGACTTCAACGGCGACGGCTTCGGCGACGTGGCGGCCGTGATCACGCTCGAGCCGCCGATCGAGGACGGACTCTCGGTGCTGTTCGGAACCGGTGAGGCGAAGCCGCCGGCCATCGACGTTCAGGCGCGATCGTTGACTCCCGAGGTGCAGCCGGGATCGAGATTCGAGTTTGTCGTCACCCTCACGAACAACGGCGCGGAGGCCGCGACGTTCGACGGTTGGCTCGCCGCCTTCAAGCCGAATGGCAATCCTTGGCCGGGGAACCCGGTCGCGGGACCGAAGTCGGTGACGCTCGATGGCGGCCGCACGATCGAAAAGACGGTCTCGATTCGCGTTCCCGCGAACACGTCTCCCTCGGGTCCGTACCGTATCGACGTCGCGGCCGGCACCTTCCCGAGCGTGGTTTTCGACGGCGCGAGCGTGCAGTTCTACGTCGTCGATCCGACTCCTTGAACCCACAGGGGGGCGTAGGACGGACGAGCCCTCCTTGCGACTTCCTCTTCACCTAGCGCATCAGCCGCCGATCGGGTGCCTCGCATCCGGTCGGCGGTGCGCGCTCCGCGTGGCCGGTCGGACGGTCGCGAAGCGACTGGTATACTGCGCGACGCGCTCGGGAACGAACGAGTGACGGGCACGACATGTTCCGCGGGGGAAGCCATGAGACAGCCGTATCACGATCCGGGTTGGACAGGCGTTCGCGGGGGAGGTTCGCGGCGGGCAAGGGGTGTCTGCTTGCTCGTGATTCTCGCGAACTGCGTGTTTCTCTCCGGATGCACGCAGCATCCGCTGCGATTCGACGAGGCGAGGAGCTTCGTGATCGAGGGGGATGTGGCCGCTCGGAGTGTCTGGGATGCGGCACGGATCCGAGCCGAGTTTCCGGACGCGATTCGTACGGTGACCCACGAGAGCAAGGGGCGCGCGTACTCGCTGCGGGCGCTGCCTCTCGCAACGCTCATTGGCGCGTCGGAGCCTCGCCTCGACGAAGGACGCAAGAACCACGAACTCGCCTTTGCCGTGGTCTGCGAGGCCCGCGACGGTTACACGGTTACCTTCGCGTT
>JAUIME010000744.1 GCA_030433195.1 bacterium | reverse complement strand
GGCGGTGAGTGCCGCGTGGAAGCGGGTGCGCGAGCGGGCGTGTTACGCGATCAGCGCCGGCCGGCCTCGAATCGTGCGTCGTAGGGGTGGAAGCGCCGCGCCTCTTCGAACACACGCGCGACTTCGTCGGCGCGACCCGACTCGAGAAGCAGCGCGGCGAGTCCGAGGAACGGATCGGGATCGTACGGGAACCGTCGCATCGTTCGTCGGTAGTGTTCCTCGGCGGTCGCGCGATCGCCGTCGGCCACGGCGACCGCCGCGAGTCCGAGCCATGCGCGCGGGAGCAACAGACTGTCCGGGTGTTCGGCCGCGCGCTCGAAGTGTCGTCGCGCCGCCGCGAGCTCGCCCGCTTCGGCTTGGGCGGTGCCGGCCGCGATGCGTGCCATCGGCAGGTCGGGCGCCGAGGCGACGATCTGTTCGAGCGCCGGAATGTTCTGCGACAGGTCGCGGCGGCGATCGAGGAGCGTCGCGGCCGCGGTGAGTCGCGCGCGGAACGCGGCTTCGGCGTTTCGCGTCCACGAGGCGAGGTTGCGCAGCTCGCTTCGATACGCGGGCGTTGCGGCCGCAGCCTCGAGACCGCCGACGATCGTGTCGCGCGTCGGTTGCCACAACGGCGATGCGTTGACTTGATAGCGCGTCGGCTCGAAGTCGTGGATCTTGTCGACGATCGCGCGCGCACACGCGCCCGCCGGTATCCCCGGCACGATCGACTCGATCCCCGCGAGCAACCGCTCGGGCGCGAGTCGAATCGGGAAGATCGCTTCGTGGCTTTCCCACCCCACACCCATGAGATCGCGCGGCATCCGATACTCGAGCCACACGTTGTCGTCGGTGTTGCGTGCATCGATCGGTTCGAGCAGCTTCGCGAGATCGTCCTCAGGGCCGTAGAGCGTGGCGGCGAGCGCGAGGACGTCGTCGTATCCGATGCGCGCGACGCTCTCGCGGACCGCCGGGCTTTCGAATCGCGCCGCGAACGTCTCGAAGTCGCGGCGCACGGGCTGCTGTGACGCGATGGCGAGGAAGTCGCCCTCGGCGGTTTTGAACAGGATCACGTGTTCGAACGTGTCCGCCAAGCTGCGCAGCACTCCCGCGAGCGAGAGCGGCGAGATGTCGTACGCCTGGATCCACTGCGCGAACAACCCGCCCGGCGCTAGCCGTTCGTTGGCGATGCGGTAGAAGTCGGCCGTGAACAGGTTCGCGACGCCTGCGATCCACGGGTTCGACGGCTCGGACACGATCACGTCGTACGTGCGATCGGTGTACGTGAGATGAACGCGCCCGTCCTCGACGATGAGGTTCGTGCGAGGATCGTCGAGCGGATCGTCGTTGATGCACTCGAAGTAAGCCGACGCGTCGACCACGGCGCGCTCGATTTCGAGCACGTCGACCGACGCGACTGCATCGTGCTCGAGGAACGCCGCCACCGTCATGCCGCTACCGTAGCCGATGACGGCGACGTCGCGCGGATCGTCGGCGAGCAGCGCCGGCAGATGTCCGAGCAGCGTCTGCGTGGCTTGGTCGCCGGTGCGCGTCGACGCGTCGGCCTTGCCGGTCACGTGCAAGCTCGCGTGGTTGTCGGGCGATCGGAACACGGTCACGGGACAGTTGATGCCCTGTTCGTAGAAGACGACCTCGGACGAGTACAGCCGCTCGGCGTGAAACGTCGTCGCCGAGTACACCTCGCGATAGAGCCCGAGGTTGAACGCCACGCGATCGAGCGGCGGGGCGACGACCACGAGGACGATCGTGACGATCCCCGCGAACGCGGCGCTCGCCGTGCGGCGCCGGCGGGGCGCATCCCCGGTGAGTGCGAAGAGCGCGATCCCGAGGAACACGCTCGCGATGCCCGACACGACCAACGTCGTCGAGAGTCCGACGCGCGGGATCAACAAGAAGCCCGCCGCGAGCGTGCCGACGATGCCGCCGCCCGTGTTCAAGATGTAGAGCCGGCCGACGTTCGTTTCGGCCGCGTCGGCGCCGCCGGCTTCGCGGAACGCGCGCACGGTCGTCGGGAAGAGCGCGCCGAGCACGAGGCACGGCGGCAACACGACGAGCGCCGCGATCGCGAGATGCGAAACCGGGAATCCCGCCGCGCCGAGCGCCTCGCGTACGCTGAAGTAGAGTTCCGCGTTCCAACGCGGCAGCGCGTTGATCCATAGCATGCCCGCGAGCACCGTGATCCCGAGCGCGACCTCGAGCCATGCCATGAGCTGTCCACCGCCGAGCCGCGACCGGTTCGCGATCGGCGCGAACAAGACGCTCCCCGCGCCCACTCCGAGCAGGAACATCCCGAGCATCGCCGAGAACGCGTACACGGTCGGACCCATCGTCATCGCGAGCAGCCGGAACCACGCGACCTCGTAGATCATCGCGAGCGCCCCCGAGACGAGGAACGCGAATCCGATCGCGGCCGCTTCGCCGCGGCGCGCGCGATGGGGCGGCGGCGCGGGCGTGTCGCCTACCGTGTCGGGAATCGGCGCATCGACGCTCGACGCATCGACGCTCGACGTTCCGCCGTCACCCGCTCGCGCGCGACGTTCGACTGCAGCCGCGAGTCCGAACGCGACGATCGCGACCACGGCATCCGCTCCCGCGGCTACGAGCGTCGTCGCGAACAGTCCCATCGCGGGGACCAGCACGAAGCCCGCCGACCACGTTCCGACCACGGCACCGAGCGTGTTGATGCCGTACACCAATCCGGCCTCGAGCGCGTACTCGGGCTTGCGCCGCGCGAACGCCCCGACGACGATCGGCAGCGTCATCCCCATGAGGATGACCGGCACGAGAACGAGCCCCGCAACGATCGCGAAGCGAGCGAGCAAGAACGTCCAATCGCCGGCCTCGAGCGATCCG
>JAUIME010000743.1 GCA_030433195.1 bacterium | reverse complement strand
CCTCGTCGGCGACGACTCGCACTGACCGCACCGGGACGGATCGTTCGCATCGACGAGAGTCGTCGCGACGAAATCGGGAAGGACACGGCCTTGCGAGATTCCTTCCGAGACGAAGCGGGATCGTCTCGTTGCGGCGTGATGGCGTCGTTCGGCGCAAGGGCATCCTTCGGTGTGGGTGAAATCGACTCGGTCGGTGGGAGCGATCACCGTCGGCGATTCACGGCCGCCTGACGACCGACGTTGGCGTCCGACACGGACCGGGGCGCGATTCGACCCCCTGCGCGCGTCGAAATCGCCCCGAACTCCCGGTAGATCTTGATTCTGCGATTCGGAGCCGGAGCCCGTCAAGCGATTTCCGAAGCGCCCCCTGCGACCGCGGCGGCGATCCGAGGAATCGTCCGACCGGCCGGGCCGCACACCTCGACGGCTCCCGGGATCCCGCCCGCCTCCACGTTGCAGTCGATGACCGCGCCGCCTCGAGCCTGGACAAGCGCCGGCAGCCCCGCCACGGGATACACGAGCGCCGACGTCCCGATCACCCACAAACAATCGCAGCCCTCGACGAGAGCGATCGCCTCGTCGATCGCGTCGACCGGCTCTCCGAACAGCACGACGTCGGGGCGAAGAAGTCCGGAGCACGCCTCGCACGTGGGCGCCGGACCCGGCTCGAGATCGGCGAGCCCGAACGGGCGGCGCGCGGCGCATCCCTCGCAACGCAACTCGTGGTGACTGCCGTGGACTTCGATCACGCGCCTCGAACCCGCGCGTCGGTGGAGTCCGTCGATGTTCTGCGTCACGACGGCATGAACGTGCCCCTCTTGCTCGAGCCGCGCGAGCGCGTCGTGCGCGGGATTGGGCCGCGGTTCGACGAGTCCTCGCCCGAGCGCGCGAAAGAACTCCCACACGCGCTCCGGATCGCGGCGCAACGCCTCGACCGTCGCGTAGTCCTCGGGTGGGAACTCCTCCCACAGGCCACCGGCGCTGCGGAAATCGGGAATCCCGCTCTCGACCGAGATGCCGGCCCCCGTGAGAACGACGACGTTGCCGGCTTCTCGCAGGATCGCTGCCGCCTCGGCGACCGATGCCGCGTCGGGGTGACTCATCCGTCGGACGCGGGAGCGTCGCTCGACGTCGTGCCTTCGTGAAACACCGCGACTTCCTCGAGCTGCTTGCGATGGATGTCGGGGACTTCCGCGTCGCCCGCGGCAAAGCCGATCGGGAACAGGATGAAAGGACGCTCGTTGTCGGGTCGATCGAGAATCCGACTCAGGAATCCCATGGGGCTCGGCGTGTGCGTGAGCGTGCAGAGTCCCATCGCGCGGAGCGACTCGATGAAGAGGCCGCACGCAAGACCCACGCTCTCTTTCACGTAGTAGTTCTTGCGCTTCGAGCCGTCGGGGTTTCGTCCGTAGACCTCCTCGAAGACCACGACGATCCAAGGGACGATCTCGAGGTAGGGTTTCTGCCAAGTCGTTCCCAGCGGCGCCAAGGCCTCGAGCCAATCGGGCGGCATGCGCCCGCCTTCGTACGACTCGCGTTCCTCGGCTTCGGCCGCGATGCGGATCTCTCGTTTGGTCGCGGCGTCCCCCACGACGACGAAGCGCCACGGCTGACGATGCGCGCCCGACGGCGCCGTACTCGCCGTGCGGATCGCGATCTCGATCGCCTCGCGCGGCACGGGCGCGTCCGAGAAGTGGCGCACGCTGCGACGCTTGTCACACGCATCGAGGAGCGCGCGGCCGCGCTCGAGCATCGCGTCCGGCGGATAGGTCTCGGGACGATAGGGGATGAAACCGGGGGCGCTCATGGGGTGAAAGACTCCGATCGAGGACGACACGGGCGCCGCGTTCGGCGATCCTGCGCAGCGCCGAGTCTATCGACTCGGGGCGGTCGCCTCAACCTCGATCGACGCGAACCGATCGACCGCGGCGCGTCCGACTCGCGCCAGCCTCAGAAATGCTCGGCAAGCCACTCCACGGTCCCGTTGAGGTCGTGCTCGCGCGCGCACTGCACGAGGGCGTCCATGCGCTTGGAATCGTCGAGCTTCACGGCGACGGAGGGCACCGGATCGAGACGATGGTAGCCAACACCGAGGAGCGCCTCACAGTGTTCGTGCACCGCCCCCATGCTGCCCTCGACCATGAGCCGCAGCAACGGCTTGATCCACTGCCGAACGCCCCAATTGCGATCGCGCTCGATGAACGCCGGAATGAGCCCGGTTCCGATCGAGAGTAACCGGAAGCTGCCGAGCGAACGATCGGGCGCGGCGCGCCGTACGGTCGTCACGGCGGCGAGGCTCGGGTTGTTCGCGACGACGCCGCCGTCGATGTGCCCCTGGTACGTCGGGAAGTACATCGGCGCCGCGCTCGTTCGCAGCGCCACGTCGACGAGGCGCTCGCCGTGGTAGACGTCGTCGTGCGGAAGATTGTGCAGAAACCGCGGGTGCCAACTGCGAGGGCCGCCCGTCGGCTTGCCGTCCGGGCCGAGGTTGTCGAGCGAGAACGCCGGGACGACCACGTGCCGATCGAGATCACCGAGCCGCGTGTCACCGAAGCGCTCCTCGAGCAAGCCCTTCAAGAAGCTGAACCGATACTCGGGGCCGACGAAACCGTTGAGGTCCTTGATGCTGCCGAGAAAGCTCCCCGAGAAGATCCGCTTGCCGTTCCTGTCAAATGCCGACAACGGTCGGGGCACTATCGCTCGGGTGGAACGCGCCACGATCCGCCCGGCGGGTTGACACCGCCCGCCCCGTCGCCACCGTGGAACCGGATCGGCCTCCGCGGGTTGGTCCGCACACCATGGAAACGGAGCGCTTTAAATGGAATTCATCCTCGGCCTGATCATCTTCATCGCC
>JAUIME010000742.1 GCA_030433195.1 bacterium | reverse complement strand
CGACGACACGCCACGTCCGCCCGTCGCGCGTGAGGTCGTCGGCGCGTTCGGCGCGCGCAACGCCGTCGTCGACGGCGATCGACACGGTGTTCCGATCGCGGTCGGCCGCGCTGCTCGCGTCGAGCGGCGTCACGCCCGGCATCTCCTCGATCTCGCGGATCAACACCTGCAACGGAACGTCGAGCTCACGCCGAAACAACTGGATCGCGTGATCGCGCAAGAACGCGGGATCGTAGCCGACACGAACGCGAATCGTGATCGGCTGCCCGACGACGAATCGTTCGCGATCCGTCGCGACTTCGACGAAGACGTGGTCGCCGGCCTCGAACGGCGCGGCCGATTCCGAACCCGCAGCTGCCGCCTCTTTGGCAGGAGGCTGCGCGAGCGCAGCGGATCCCGTCCACGCTCCGAACGAAACGAGCCACGCCACCAGGATCACCCTCAGGCCGCCGTGCATCACCAGTCTCGCTCCACGCGCACCCCGGGCTCGCGTCGGCGATCCCGACGCAGCTTGCGCTTCTCGGTTTCCTTGTCGTCGAGCTTCTCGAGCAGCCCCTTCACCTCTTCGGGCGACAACTCGACGAGCTGCGCGATCAGACGCGGGGCCGCACGCGGCGCGTCTTGCTTCTTGCCTTCGTCGTCGGACGGCGGCGGATCTTCGGGCGGCTTGCTCTCGTTCGGTTGCTTCTTCTGCTTGTCGCGTTGGTCGGCCGCTTCCTTCTGTTTGCGCAGTGCGTCGAGGAACCGTTCGACGCGTTCGAGATTACGACGCGCCTCGGGCCAATCGTCGCGTCGCAGCACGCACGCCTTCCACGCATCGCGCGCGGTCTCGCCGAAGCGGATCGCGACGTCGTACGCGAACGGCGGCGACTCGGGGCGCGCCGCCTGCAGTGCCGCCGTCGTACATCGCTGGAACGCGACGTTGCCGCGCAGAAATCGCGCGAGTTCCGCGGTCGCCTCGTCGCCTTGTTCGTCGACGCGCGTGCACGCGGCCTCCGCAAGACTCAGGTCTCCCGCGCCGAACGCCGCGAGCGCGAGGTTGTAGTGCAGCTCGGCACTCGCGTACGCACCGGCCGACGACTCCGCTTCACGAAACGCGGCCAACGCCTCGCGGTATCGGGCGTCTTCGTAGGCGCGCACTCCCCGCCCGAAGTCGTCGCCCCAGTCGTACACCGCGGCGTGCCACAGCTCTCCGATCGAAGTCACCGCGAGCGGCAACGAAGCGAGCGAAACCAAACAGCAGATCGCGATTCTCATGTCACCTCGAAGCAGCTTTTCACGACGACCTTCCCGCGATCGCGAGCTCGGCGAGGACGAGCAGCGCGGCGACGAGCAGGGGCCACTGGAATCGGTTCGCGGGCTCGCGGCGCTCTTCGCTCGCGAAGGCCTTGCTCGCCATCGGTACGATGCGCGCCTCGTAGAGATCGACGAGCGGAGTCTCCGTGCGGATCGCGCGCGAGAACGATCCGCCCGTCGCTTCGGCGATCGCGCGGAGGCTCTCGGGATCGAGCGCCGTGACGACTTCGTTGCCCTCACGGTCACGCAAGAACTCCTCGCCCGACGCGCCCTCGACGGGGATCTTGCTGCCGCGGTCCGACCCGTATCCGACGCAGTGCACGACGATGCCGCGCTCGGCCGCCGTCGACGCGGCGCGCCGCCCGCGCGACTCGAGATCCTCGCCGTCGGTCAGCAGCACGATCGCGCCGTGCTCGCCCGACTCGCCGCCGAGCGCCCCGAGCGACACTTCGATCGCCGCGGCGAGATCGGTCCCGCCTCGTGCGAGATCGTGCGGCTCGGCGAGGTCGACCATGTCGAGCATCGAGTCGACGTCTTGCGTGAGCGGCACGACGAGGCGCGCCTCTCCTGCGAACACGACGAGCGCGAGCCGATCGCCGCGCGCACGCTCCGCGAGCTCGCGGATCGAACGCTTCGCACGCGCGAGCCGGCTCGGATCCTCGTCGCGCGCGAGCATCGATTGCGAGAGATCGAGCGCGACCACGAGATCGATCCCGCGTTGCTCGATCGTTCGCTCCTTCTCGCCCCAGGCCGGCTGCAACAGCGCCAAGGCCGCGAGCGCCCACGCAAAGACGACGAGTCCGGTCCGCACGCGCCGCCACCGTCCGAGCGAAGCTCCCGCGGGATGCGTCACCTCGGCCGCACGCGCGCCGAACAACGCCGCGACGCGACGGCGGCGACGCCAATCGAGCGCGAGCAACAGTAGGAACATCACGGGCGCGAGCGCTAGCCACGGCCAAGCCGTCGGGTTCAGGAACAGCGTTTCGAGCGTCATGGCAGCACCTCGAACACCGACGCGCGCAGCAGCCGCGCGACGAGCAGCGCCGCGAGCCCCGCGAGCACGAACGCGACGAAGCGCTCTTCGAGTCGGAAGCGCGGCTCCTCGAACGGCGCCGTCTCGAGCGCGTCGATGGCCGCGTACACCGACAACAACGCGTCGGCGTCGCGGGCACGGAAGAACCGTCCGCCGGTCACCTGTGCGACGCGCTCGACCTGCGTCGTGTCGACGCGCTCGAAGCCGCTCGGCGTCTGACGGCCGATCCCCGCGGCGATCGTGTAGACGCGAATCCCGTTCTCGCGGCACAACTGCGCCGCGTGCACGGGCGCGATCTCGTTCGGCGTCTGCGTCGACGCGACATTCTCTTCGCCGTCGGTGAGCAGCACGATGACCTTCGACTTCGCGTCGCTCCCGCGCAGTACCTGCGCCGCGCGTGCGATCGCGGTGCCGATCCCCGTCGCGTCCTCGGGACCTTCGTGTTCGACGAGATCGACCCCGGCGAGCAGCTTCGCGACGGCGTCGTGATCGAGTGTCAACGGACACCGCAGATCCGGATACCGC
>JAUIME010000033.1 GCA_030433195.1 bacterium | reverse complement strand
CGTTTTCTCTTCGCTGTTTTCGAACTTGCCTTGTCTTCACCGGCCCGCACGTGCGCTCGGGCCTTCCGCTCGTGATTCACGCTCGACCCGCTCGGGTCATCGCAACGTCGCGCGCAGCGGCCGCGAACGCTTGCTGAAGATCGGCCACCACGTCGTCGGGCTCTTCGATGCCGATCGAGAGGCGCACCAGATCCGGCGGCACCCCGTGACGCTCGCGTTCGGCCTCCGGAATCGAGGCGTGCGACATCCGGCCCGGGATGCTGATCGTCGAATGAAGGCTGCCGAAGCTCACCGTCGTCGCGAACAGCCGGCACGCCGCGACCCACGCTTCGGACGTGCGCGCGCAGCCGGTGCGAAACGCGAGGACCGCGCCCGCCCCACGAGTCTGTCGTTCGTGGATCGCTCGAGAGCGGACATCTCCCTGGCCGGCGCGAAACACCTCGACGACCGCGGGATGGCCGCGCAAGAAGTCCGTCACGAGATTCGCCGTGGACTGTTGACGCTCGACCCGAAGGCCGAGCGTCTTCAATCCACGTAGCAGCAACCAAGCCTCGAACGGCGCCAGCGCGGTGCCTTCCGCGTTCTGAGTGAAGGCGATCTCGTCGGCAAGTGCGGCATCGCGCACGATCACGGCTCCGGCCGTCAGGTCGCCGTGCCCGCCGAGCCACTTCGTGGCGGAATGGACCACGACGTCGGCGCCGAGGTCGAGCGGCCTCTGAAGAATCGGCGACAGCATCGTGTTGTCGACGTAGAGGCGTGCGCCACAGCCGTGCGCGATCTCCGCAACGGCGGCAAGGTCGGTACTCTCCTGACGTGGGTTCGACGGCGTCTCGACCCAGATGGCGCGTGTCGTCGCGCCCGGCGCAGCGGCGGCTCGACGAACCGCATCGAGATCTCGCGTATCGACGCGGACGACCTCGACGCCAACGGGTGCTACGGCATGCGCGAGCCATCGATAGGTGCCGCCGTAGAGGTCGTCGCCGACGAGGAGTCGATCGCCGGCGCGCAGGAATCGCAGACACGCCGCGATCGCGGCCATCCCGCTCGCGAACGCGAAGCCTCGCGCGCCGCGCTCGAGATCCGCGAGCCGCGATTCGAGTACGCTTCGCGTGGGGTTGCCGCTTCGCGAGTAATCGTAGGGACCGAGCGGCGCGTCGCCGATACCGCTGTCGCTTTCGTCGGCCACGAGA
The DNA here is from genome assembly GCA_030433195.1 of bacterium. Taxonomy (GTDB): domain Bacteria; phylum Planctomycetota; class JACOTG01; order JACOTG01; family JAUIME01; genus JAUIME01. Next base: position 14,381 of record JAUIME010000033.1, on the reverse strand, counting down.
TCGTCGGGCGCGAACGTCGCGGTTTGGTAGAGCGGCGTTGCCGTCGGGCGATACGCATCGCCCGGACAGGCGTCGTAGCGAACGAGGCGGGTCGCGTCGCTCCAACCGCGCGCGCGTTCTTGTTCGATCGTCATGGTCGCACCTCCTCGCGCGTGCCGCTTCGGACACGTCGTAGCTCGTCGAACAAATCGGCGATCACGGCTTCGGTCGTCGGCCATCGACCGGCGCCCCTTCCGCGCACGACCGTCGACGTTCCGTCGGCGTGCTCGAAGCGCACGGCATTGCGTTCTCCTCGCGTGGAGCCGAAGACCGATCGCCGCGCGACGGTCCGCAGGGCGACCGCGCCGCGAAGCGTTCCGTGCTCGGCATCGAAATCCACCGAGGTGACGACCCTCTCGACGCTCTCGTCACACGCGCCGGATCGACCAGCGATCATCCCCGCATCGCGCCTCCCGACGGCCTGCAGCCGATCCGGCAGATGGCCCGGATCGATCGCGAACAAGACACGTGCGAGGATCCGAGCCTTGTCCCATGCATCGAGTCCACTGAGGTCGCGCCACGGATCGTCTTCGGCGAACCCGAGTGCACGCGCGCGTTCGAGCGACGCTTCGTAGCTCGCGCCCTCCGACCACTGATCGAGAAGCCAGTTCATCGTGCCGTTGAGCACTCCCTCGAAACCGACGACGCGACGCCCCTGTGACAGAGGCCGTGCGAGGCGCTGCGCCGCTTCGAACATCGGCACCCCGCCCCCGACGCACGCCGACGCGTAGAATCGCGCGCCGGATCGGGCGCCGAGCTCGACGAGCCGCGGGCCGTGCTCGGCGACGAGCTGCTTGTCGGCCGTGACGATCGACACGCCACGAACGAGCGCCCGTTCGAGCACGTCGGCCGCGCTTTCGCTGGCACTACGCACGTCGACGAGGACGTCGCAACCGTCGTCGACAGCCTCCTCCGAGCTCGTGCAGAGGAGTTCCGTCGGAACGCTCGTGTCGCGCGCTCGACCGGGATCGCGCACCACGACGCGCACGATGTCGAAGGCCTGCGGCAACGCCGCGAGCCGAGCGTAGACGCCGCCGCCGACCGCGCCGAGTCCGAGCAGGCCGACGCGAAGCGCACGATCCGAGCCTCGTGTGGTGTCGAACACGGTGTCGCGCGCGCCGATCCGCGTCGCCCGCGGTGCACCGAACGCGGTCACGTCGATCGGCATACCCGCGCGCTCGGCAAAGTCGATCGACTTCGGTTGCACGAGCACTCCGGCGACCTCACGGGCCTTCGCGTAGGTCAACGTCGCGTAGCGGCGCGATTCGGGGTCGACATGTGGATCGGTCGCGTAGACGCCGTCGACGTCCTTGTGCAGCGTGCATCGCGCGCCGAGTTGCTCGGCCACGAAGAGCGCCGTGAGATCCGAACCTCCGCGACCGAGAAGCGTCGGCTCGCCCGTCGTCTCGTCGATGCCCGCAAACCCCGGCACGACCACCACGTCGCATGCCTCATCGCCCGAGAGCGCTGCGAGAAACGCCTCGCGATCGAGCGCAACCGGCTCCGCGTCGAGCACCGAGCCGCGCGTGCGCAATCCGGCTTCGCGTGCGTCGAACACCGCGAACGGAATCCCCGCGCGTTCGAGCGCGAGCCCGAGCAGAGCGGCCGATGCACTCTCCCCGGTCGCGAGCCATCGCGCGAGGCCCGCGCCGTCGACGCCCCCGCCCACTGCGGTACTCGTCGCGAGCAATCGATCGGTCGTGTCGCCGATCGCCGAGACGACCGCCACGACGCGCGCTCCGCGACGCACTTCCGCGTAGATCGCATGGACGGCGGTCGACAGGTCTTCTTCGCGCTGCAGAACCGAGCTGCCGAACTTCAGTACGACCCGATCCGCGTCGCACGCTCGGGATACCTCGTGGTTCTCAAGAGATGGCGAGAGATTCACGGCGACCTCCTTCCCGCACGGCGGCTGCGCGCTCGAGCGCTCGGTCGAGATCCGCGATGAGATCGGCCGGGTTCTCGAGACCGACCGACAAGCGCACGAGGCCATCGTCGATGCCTGCGCGTTCGCGCTGTTCGCGCGGAACATCGCCGTGCGTCATCGTCACGGGGTGTGTGGCGAGCGATTCGACCGAACCGAGATTCTCGGCGAGGGTGATCCACTCGCAATCGCGAAGCGCCGCGCGCACGGCCGCAAGTCCGCCGCGAAGCGTGAACGCGATCAACGCTCCGTGAAGCGCCGCCTCCGCGCCGCGCGGCCGACCCGTATGTTGCTTCGCGGCGAGCGCATACTGCGGGAAACTCTCGAGCCCCGGATAGGCGACGCGCGCCACCTCGGGATGCGCCTCGAGCCACCGCGCGATCACCGCCGCGTTCTCGCACTGCGTCTTCAGGCGCAGCGGCAGCGTCTTGAGGCCTTGCAGCGTCAACCATGCGTTCTGTGGCGATTGGATCGAGCCGACGGTCTTGCGCACGCGCTGCAACCGTTCGAGCAATGCTTCGTCACGCGACACGAGGGCGCCACCCACGGTCGCGTTGTGCCCGTCGATGTACTTCGTCGTCGAGTAGACGCTGACCGTCCCGCCGAGATCGAGCGGACGCAGGATCACGGGCGTCAGGAACGTGTTGTCGACGAAGAGCGGCACGCCCGCACGCGACGCGATCCGCGCAATCGCTTCGACGTCGGTGAGCTTCAGCGTCGGATTGGCGGGTGTTTCGATGAAGATCCATCGCGTCGTTGGTCGCACGGCTTGCTCGACGGCCGCGGGATCCGACGTGTCGACGAACGTCGCGTCGACGCCGAACCGCGCGAGCACTTCGCGCACCAAGCGGACCGAGCCGCCGTAGAGAACGTCGGAGAGAATTCCGTGATCCCCGGCGTTCGACTCACTGAGCAAGAGCGTCGTGATCGCGGCCATGCCGGTGCCGAAGCACACCGCGGGCGGCGCCTCTTCGAGCGCGCCGAGCGCGTCTTCGAGCACCGACACCGTCGGGTTCGACGCGCGGCTGTAGGTATGGACGGCATCGCCGTCGAGACCGCGCTGCGCGTACGTCGTGGACTGGCAGATCGGCGGCACGATCGCGCCCGTCGTCGGGTCGGGAGTGCGGCCACCGTGAATGGAAAGCGTTTCGATACTCGTCATCGATCTCACCTCGATTGTCGGTTTGCGTCGTCGTCATCGAGGCGGATCCTTCCGACGCGCCCGAATCGATGGCGCACTCCGGACGTACCGGGAGCGCGACGGGGACCGTTCGGGATTCGCGCGCCGTTGGACGTGCGCGATGCGCACGAAACGCCACGAATCGGCCGATCGGAGCCCGTTTCGGACACGACGATCGATCCACCTCCGACCGCGCAATCCGTCCCTTCGCCCCTTCTCCGCGGAACTCGGAGCAGAGCGACGGCGCAAACGGTCGAGCCGGATCAAGAAAAGGACAGTCCGGCGGACGCCGGAAAATGAGCCTTTTTGCCGGGCGACTCGAACACGCTCGAAGGCGCTATCGAGAGGCGTCGGCCGCATCGCTCCCCCGCAAGGGGCTGGCCTCGGCACCGCGACCCTGGCTTTGCCATGCTTTGGCTGAAGCGCTTGGCTGAATTCGAAGGCGCAAGACGCGCCGCCGAACCGCCGGGCTCGGTTGCCGCTCGGGACATGAGGCAGTCCCGAATCTCTTGATACTGAGCGCGACGGTATCATCGACGCCGACGCGCCGTCAAGGCAAAATGTCGGAATGACGAACGCCATGATCGACACGCACTGCCACCTCCTCGACGCGGACTTCGCGAGCGACCTCGACGTCGTCGTCGACCGGGCTCGCGCCGCCGGCGTCGGGCACGCGATCGTCATGGGCGAGAACGCCGACGACAATCGCCGCATCCTCGATGCGGACGATCGCGACGGGTTCATATTGCGCGCGGCCGGACACTACCCGAGCGATCCCGACGTCGAGCGCGCGGAGCGCACGATCGCGTTCATCCGAGAGCACCGCGACGCTCTGACCGCGATCGGCGAAGTCGGCATCGACCATCGCATCACCGAAGACCCGGCCGAAATCGAAGCGCAACACGAGATCTTCCGACGCATGGCGGAGCTGTCCGCCGAGCTCGACCTTCCGCTTTCGGTACACTCGCGGTCGGCGGGACGTCACGCGATCGCGTTGCTGCTCGACTCGCCCGCGCGACGCGTCGTGCTCCATGCGTTCGACGGCAAGTACGGCTCGGCGATCCCGGCCGTCGAAGCGGGCTACTGTTTCTCGGTGCCGCCTTCGATCGTACGATCACGCCAAAAGCAGAAGCTCGTGAAGAACCTGCCGCTCTCGTGTCTGTTGCTCGAGAGCGACGCGCCCGTCCTCGGCCCCGAGCCGAACGTACGCAACGAACCGTGCACGATTCCGCGATCCGCAGAAGCCGTCGCCGAACTCCACGGAGTCCCGGTATGGGAAGTCATCGAAGCCACCACCCACAACGCGCGCGAGTTGTTCCGCATCGGCCGCGAACGCGCAGAACCGAAGGAGTGACCATGTCCAGTCGAACGAGCCTCCGCTTCTCCGTCGCGACCTCGGTGAAGCGACGCGCCGCCGTCCTCGGCGCCCTTCTTGCGATCGCCCTCATCGCGGCGAGCTGCGCTTCGACGTGCTGTCGGGATTCGTGCGACGCCGACGCGACCGGCGCGCCGATCGTCGTCTACTCGGACATGCTCAATCCGCCGTTCTCCTCGTGGGACGAGAGCGGCCGGGCCGTCGGCCTCGAGGTCGACATCGTCGCCGACGCGGCGCGATCGCTCGGTCGTCCGGTCGAGTGGATCGAGAAGCCGTTTCGTGACTTGCTGCCCGGCGTCGCGAACGGCAAGGCCGACATCGCGGCGTCGACGATCGGGATCACCGAAGAGCGCGCGAAGACGGTCACGTTCAGTCGGCCGTACTTCGAGACCGAGATCGTCGCGCTCGTCCGCGCGCGAGAGAACGAACCGTCGACGCTGCAAGAACTCGCCGAGGTTCGGATCGGCGCCGGCGCGACGACGACGTCCGAGTCGGCCGTGGAGAAACGATTCCCGCGCGCCGAGCTCGTCACGTCCGTGGCCGACGGCGATTCGATGCGCGCGATGCTCGAACGCGGCGACGTCGACGCGTGGGTCCTCGATCGCACGGCCGCGGAGCGCGCGATCGAAGAGAACTTCGATGCGCGGGCGTCCACACCGAGCACTCCCGAGATCCGCATCGCCGAACCGGGCGCGCTCGCGAGCGAGTCGTACGGATTCGCTTTCGCGCGGCCCGCGGACGAAGCGCTCCTCGACGCCGTCAATCACGCGATCCTCTCGCGACGATAGTGGGTTGACGAACGCACGGGCGTTCGCCACAATCTGCCGCTTCGTTCGCGGCGCCCGATGTCCGGCCGCCGCCACTTCCGTCGCGCGATCGCCCGTGGACGCCCCGGGACGTCGCCGACCCGAACCGAGACACCGAGGAACAGGAGGAGTCCGATGCGCAATGCAACGCTCCCCGCGTACGCCCGAATCCGGCCGACCGTAGCTCACGTCGTCATGCCGACGACGGATGCCACGACGCTCGTCCCGACGACTGGCCCGACGCTCGATACGTTCCTCGCGGTTCCGTCTCGGCCCTCCTTTGCGGAACCGACGCTTCGCGAGTCCCGTCTGCGCTAGCGGACCTCACGGCTCGCGTCGACAGACCCAACGCTTCGAACGCCAAGCGGGGAGCCCTCCCGACGACGAACGACCTCGTCCATTCGGGATCGCGTGACCGGATCGCACCCTGACGCCCATCACGCTCACGGAACGTCTCGACCGACGTTCGTGAGTCGAAGGCGGACGGCCGATCGAGCTGCGCGTCACCGATCCGTGTCGTCGCCGATCCGCAACCGAACCCTCGAAACGTGACCCGCGGCAGCTCGCTCCGCGGCCGTGCAACGCCACGACCGCCGTGAGCCCGCCGCTCGACATAACGGAGTTTCTCGAATGCAACACCTTTCAGACGACGAAGAAAACCGTCCGCGTCCCGAGAACGCGGACGCCGACGCCGGGGGTTCGCCGCCCGGCGATCCGGGGCGCGTCGTCCAGGATCCACGGCTCACCGTGGCCCCGGTCGTCGCGCCCGATCCCGCAGTCGACGAGACGACACCCGAACCCGAAGAACGCGCCGGCTTCGCGGGCTTGCGCCGCGACGTCTTCGACGCGGTCCGCGGCCGAACCCGCGATTACACGCGCGGTAACATACGGCGCGCGATCCTCGTGCTCGCGGTGCCGATGGTCCTCGAGATGTTCATGCAATCCGTGTTCGCGGTCGCCGATGCCTGGTTCGTCGGGCAGCTCGACTCCGACGCCGCACTCGCCGTGATCGGCCTCACCGAATCGATGCTGTCGATCGTCTTCGCGATCGGCCTCGGGCTGTCGATGGGTACCGCCGCGACGATCGCTCGACGCATCGGCGCCAAGGATCCCGATGCCGCCGGCGTCACCGCCGTCCAGGCGATCGCGCTTGGCGTCGTGCTGTCGATCGTGCTCGGCGTGCTCGGCACGACCTTCGCTACGCCTCTGCTGAAGCTCATGCGCGCGTCGGACGACGTCTTGGAGGTCGTCGGCTACACTCGCCATACGCTCGGCGGCTGCGGCACGATCCTGCTGCTGTTCCTGATCAACGCCGTGTTTCGCGGCGCCGGCGATGCGTCACTCGCGATGCGTTCGCTGTGGCTCGCGAACCTCGTCAACATCGCGCTCGACCCCGTGTTCATCTTCGGGCTCGGTCCGATCCCGGCGATGGGCGTCACGGGCGCGGCCGTCGCGACGAACATCGGCCGCGGCGTGGGCGTGATCTACCAGATCAGCCTCCTGGCGCGAGGCAAGTGCAGCGTCACGCTCGGTCCCGCGCAAGTCCGGCTGCACGTCGACGCGATGGTCCGGCTCGTACGCATCTCGGGTGTGGGCATGTTCCAGTTCTTCATCGGAACGTCGTCGTACCTCGGGATGATCCGCGTCCTCTCGGGGCTCGGCAATGATGCAGCCCTCGCGGGGTACACGATCGCGATCCGCATCATCATCTTCGCGTTGCTGCCGGCCTACGGGGTCGCGAACGCCGCGGCGACCCTCGTCGGACAGAACCTCGGCGCCGGGCAACCCGATCGTGCCGAACGGTCGGCCTGGATGACCGCGCGCTACAACGTCGTGGTGCTCGGACTCGTCGGCGCGATGTTCATCGTGTTCGCACGTACGTTCGTCAGCCTGTTCATCGACGATCCGGAAGTGGTCGCCTACGGCGCGCAAGCGCTGCGCGTCATCAGCTTCGGCTACGCGTTCTTCGCGTTCGGCATGGTGATGATGATGTCGTTGAACGGTGCCGGCGATACGACGAGCCCGACGATCGTGAACTTCTTCTGTCACTGGCTGCTGAAGATCCCGCTCGCGTACGTGCTCGCGCACACGTTCTCGCTCGGACCGTTCGGAGTCTTCCTCGCGATCCCCATCGCGGAGTCGATCGCCTCGGTCGTCTACATCGGGCTCTTCCGCAAGGGCGCTTGGAAGGACCGCATGCTGTGATTTCCTCGAGCGACGAGCCTGCACCCAAAGGCTCGTCGCTCGACTTCGCATGCTTCGGGCTCATTCGGCAGACTCCGGCAGTTGTCTCGCGATCGTAGATGCGCACAGCGAATCACCCCCGAGTTTTTGGTACACAAGGGAAAGCGGTCCGGGGTGGAGGTTTCCGGACGGTTCCTCCCTCGGACACCGACGTCTCCCGAAGCGGCTCGCGGCCCCGGCCGAGCACAATCCCGACTCACGGCTCACGAGCCATCGAGCCGCCGATTCTGAGAACCCTCATCGAGGTTTGACGACCATGTCTGAGCAGTCTCTCCCCAAGCTCCCCCGAAGCGTTTCGAGGCGCGCACTCGCGGTGGGCGCGAAGCTCCTTTGCGCGCTCACCGTACTGTTCGCCGTCACGATTCCGGCGGCTGCCGGCACCGACGAAGACGCCGGCATCTTCCCGTTTCCGCCTGTCGTCCGCGATCTCGACAATGGGCTGCGTGCGGTGCTCATCGAGACGCCCTATCCCGAGATCGTCTCGCTGCACATCACGGTGCTCGCGGGCTCGCGCGACGAGGTCGAAGAAGGCAAGTCGGGCTTCGCGCACTTCTTCGAGCACATGATGTTCCGTGGGACCGAGAAGTACCCGGCCGACGTCTACGGCGAAATCCTCAAGAAGGCCGGCGCCGACCAGAACGCCTACACGACCGATGACTACACGAACTACCACCTCACGTTCTCGAAAGACGATCTCGAGAAGGTTCTCGAGCTCGAAGCCGACCGCTTCCAGAACCTGAAGTACTCGCTCGACCAGTTCCGTACGGAGGCGCGCGCGGTGCTCGGCGAGTACAACAAGAACTACTCGGACCCGATCAACCAGCTCCTCGAGGCGCAGCGCGACCGCGTCTTCCGCGAGCACACCTACAAGCACACCACGATGGGCTTCATCGAAGACATCGAAGACATGCCCAACGAGTTCGAGTACAGCCGGCAGTTCTACCAGCGCTTCTACCGACCCGAACGCACCGTCGTGAACGTCGTCGGCGACATCGACGTCGAGCAGACGTTCGCGTGGGTGAAGAAGTACTTCGGCGACTGGAAGCCGGGCGCGCACACGCCCGACATCCGCGAGGAGCCCAAGCAGGAAGGCCCGATCACGCACGCGATCTCGTGGGACTCGCCGACGCTCCCTTACGTTGTCGTCGGCTTCCGCGGCCCCGCCTTCGCGACGGATCGTAAGGACATGGCGGCGATGGACCTCCTGCAGACGATGCTGTTCTCGTCGAGCAGCGACCTCTTTCAGAAGCTCGTCGTCGAAGAGCGCAAGGTCGACCAGCTCTTCCCGTACTTCCCCGATCGCAAGGACCCGTACCTTCTCACGGTCTTCGCCCGCGTCGTCGATCCGAAGCATGCCGCCGACGTACGTGACGCAATCCTCGACACTTTCGCGAGCGCGCGCCTCGCGCCGCTCGACGACGAAACGCTCGCCCGCACGAAGTCGAACCTCAAGTACGGCTTCGTCCAGTCGCTCGACAGCAGCGAGGCGATCGCCGACGTGCTCGCGCGCTACGTCCACTTCGCGCGCGACCCCCGCACGATCGACGCCCTCTATCGCCAGTACGATGCGGTCACGAGCGACGACATCCAGCGCATGGCTGCGAAGTACTTCGTCGACTCGCAGTCGCACGTCATCACGCTCTCGCACGAGCCGCTTCCCGGTTCGTGGGATCGCGTTCCCTCGATCGAAGACCGCAAGCCGAGCGGCACGAGCGCCGACGAGGCCGGCGCCGATCTCCCCGAGATCGAAACCGTGGCGATTCAGAACGCCTCGCCCCTCGTGAACTTCCGCTTCGCCTTCCTGACCGGCGCGGCCGACGATCCCGACGGCAAAGAAGGCCTCGCCGCGCTCACCGCCGCGATGATCACCGACGCCGGAAGCCGTTCGCGCTCGTACAAGGAGATCTCGGACGCACTGTTCCCGCTCGCCTCGGGTTTCGGGAGCCAAGTCGACAAGGAGATGACCGTCTTCCAGGGCGTCATCCACCGCGACAACCTCGACGCCTACTACGACATCGTCACAGATCAGCTCTTGCATCCCGGTTGGCGCGAGAACGACTTCGAGCGCGTGAAGACCAACCTCATGAACGCGATCCGCGTCGACCTCGTCAGCAACAACGACGAAGAGCTCGGCAAAGAGGTGCTCTATCAGGACATCTACGAGGGACATCCCTACGGGCACCTCTCGCTCGGTCACCTCGATGCGCTCGCGGCGCTCACGATCGACGACTGCCAAACCTTCTACAAGTCCCACTACACGATCGACAACCTCGTCCTCGGCCTCGCCGGCGGCTTCTCGGACGAGTTCCTGAGTCGCGTGCAGCACGACCTCGCGGCGCTTCCCGCCAAAGGCGCGTCGGATTCGGCGAACATCTCGGACGCCGCCCGCAAGCGGCTCCAGGGACTCGGCTACCTCGACTCGACATCGAGCGCGCTTCCGGATCCCAAGCCGATCGAAGGCTGGAAGATGACGATCGTCGAGAAGAACACGCGCGCGACAGGGCTGCACTGGGGCTTCCCGATCGACGTGACGCGCGGTCACGAGGACTTCACCGCACTATGGCTCGCACGGTCGTGGCTCGGCGAGCATCGCTCGTCGAACAGTCATCTCTATCAGCGTATCCGCGAGATCCGCGGCATGAACTACGGTGACTACGCCTACATCGAATACTTCCCCCGTGGCATGTTCCAGTTCCAACCCGATCCGAACCTGGCCCGCCATCAGCAGATCTTCCAGGTGTGGATCCGGCCGGTCGTACCCGCCAACGCTCAGTTCGCGCTGCGCGTCTCGCTCTATGAATTCGAGAAGCTGCTCGAGGGCGGCCTCTCGCAAGAAGACTTCGAGGCGACGCGTGACTACCTCTCGAAGTACGTCAACCTGCTCGTGAAGACGCAGGATCGCCTGCTGGGTTACGGAATCGACAGCGATTTCTACTCCATCGACTCGTTCGCCGAGAAGACCCGGCGCGAGCTCGCGGCCCTCACGCTCGAGGACGTCAATGCCGCGATTCGCGAGCACTGGCAGATGGAGAACATTCGCTTCGTCGCCGTGGCGAACGACGCCAAGGAGCTGCGCGACACGCTCCTGGGCAACGGTCGCTCGTCGATCACCTACGACGGCGAGAAGTCCGCAGAGCTCCTCGCGGAAGACGACGTCATCCACGGCTACCCGCTTCGATTCGAGCCGAGTGACATCACGATCGTCCCGGCCGACGAGGTCTTCTCGGGTAACTGATCGTCGCGGCGGGCAAAAACCGCCCCGAAGCCGTTCTCGGAAAGAGGTTCACGAAGGGCCGCGCGAGTCGATCGCGCGGCCCTTCGACGTTCGAGGGATGCGCGGACGTCGCCCTGTCAGCGCGCGACGTTGGCAGCCGGGTCGCGCGACTCGAACAGGCGCGCGTCCAAGAGGGACGAGACGACGAGGATCGCCGCGATTTCGGCGAGAACGATCTCGGGATACGCGAGCGTGTGCTGCCCGAGCGCTGTCACGTCGGCCGCGACGACGATCGCGATGGCCGTCGCGATCGTGACGCCGGCACGCCAGATCGCCACCCGTGTTCCCTCGTTCGACAGCACGCGTGCGAAGCCTTCCGCCGCGAGACAGATCACGACGATCGGCACGGACGCAGCGCGAACGAGCGATTCGATGTCGAAGCCACGACCGACGAGCAGCACCGCGATCAAGATGACGACGACGAACGAAAGCAGTACCGAGAGTCGACCGTAGTAGGAACGCATCCCGGCGCGAAGCCCCGGCCGGACCGCGAGGATCGCGAGCACGACGAAGACGAAGAACGAAAGCCCGACGAGGATGCCGGCGCCGCGCATCCCGATCGCGATCAGGATCGGTCGGAACGGGCCGAGCATGCGCAGGCCCAGGCCGAGCCGTACGACGACCACCACGAGGCAACCGAGCGGTACGACGAGCGTGTCGGCGATGTCGAGCCGGCCGCGGTCGTCGAGGTGTTCGAGCGTCACGTACTCGGCCATCGCCGCCGAAGTCGGCATCGACGGGAGGCGCGCCACGAAGACTGAGGACGCGATCACGAGGAGCCCGAGCGCCGCAATCGCCGAAACACGCCGCTGACGACGCTTGCGAGCCCTGCCCCCGGCGGGTGCGCCTGTCGGCAAGCTCGACTCGCTCATGGACCGTCCTCGTCCGTCACGCCATTGCCCTCAGACCAGCTCCGCGTCGCCGACGACCTCGACGAGACTCGGCCCCTCGCACGCGAGAGCCTCTTCGAGCGCGCCATCGAGCTCTTCGGCGCGCGTGACGCGCCAACCCTTCGCTCCGCACAGCTTCGCATACTCGGCGAAGCTCGGATTGCGCAGCGACGTCTGCCACACCGGCCACTGACCGGCCCGCTGCTCCTTGCTGATCTTGCCGAGTTCGTCGTTCGAAAGCACGACGTGCGTGATGTTCATCTGATACTTCACGGCGGTCAGCAACTCGACCATGTACTGGCCGAATCCTCCGTCGCCCGAAACCGAAACGACCTTGCGGCCACGGAAGCGCGGATCGTCCTCCTGGGTCGCGGCCCACGCGCCCATCGCGGCGGGGAACGAGAAGCCGATCGACCCCAGATAGCCCGACAAGAGCACGGCCTGCCGATCGCACTCGAAGTAGCGACCGAACGAGTACGCGTTGTTCCCGACGTCGATGGCGAGAATCGCGTCCGCCGGTACGACACGCGTCATCGCCGAGAACAGCGCGGCCGAGTGCACGCCCTTGCCGCGCTCCTCGCTTTCGCGGCGATCCTTCTCCTCGCGCCAGATCTTCCATCGCGACGCGACCTCGTCGCGTTGATCCTCGGCCGCGATCGTGCCGCTGCCGAGACGCTCGGAGAGCTGCGCGACGGCGACTGCAATCGCGCCGAGAACCGGCACGTCGACAGGATGGAACCGTCCGAGCGCGATCGGATCGAAGTCGATCTGCACGGTCGGCTTCTTCGGAGTGATTCCGGTGTGATTGCTGAAGCTCGCGCCGAGGACGACGAGCAGATCGCATTCGTTCATGAACCAGCTCGCGACGGGTGTCCCGCTGCGCCCCAGCACGCCCCCGCCGAGCGGATGCCGGTCGGACACGAGCCCCTTCGCCTTGAACGTCGTCAGGATCGGTGCACCGAGACGCTCCGCGAGCTCGAGGATATTCGGCATATCGAAGCGCGCGCCGTGCCCCACGATGAACACGGGACGCTTGGCTGCGCGAATCGCGCGCTCCGCCGCGTCGAGCGATTCAGCGGGCGGAGCGATCTCGCGCGGCGCGATCCGGCCCTCGGGTGATCCCGACTTCGCGTCGTCGTCCGCCTCGATCGTCTGCACTTCGTCGGGGAACACCAGATGCGAGACGCCGCGGTTCAGAATCGCGTGCTTGCAGGCGAGCGTCATGAGCTCGGCGTGCCGACTCGTCGGCAGCACGGGCTGCGCCCACTGGGCGACGCGGCCGAACGCGGCCATGAGATCGATCTCTTGAAAGGCTCCCGGACCGAGGACCTGGGTGTCGACTTGGCCGGTGAGCGCGAGCACGGGAGAACGATCGACGTTCGCGTCCCAAAGCCCGGTCAGGAGATTCGTCGCGCCGGGGCCGGCGATCGACAGGCACGACGCGGGGCGTCCCGTGAGCTTGCCGTACGCCGAGCACGCGAACGACGCCGCTCCCTCGTGGCGGATCCCGATGTAGCGAAGTCGTCCGGCCTCCTCGGCGCGCTGCATTGCCGCGGCGAGCCCGAGATTCGAGTGGCCCACCATGCCGAACGTCCACCGCACGCCCCACTCGAGCATCGTCTCGACCATCACGTCGCTGACGGTTCTCGCCGGCGCCGGCTTCGCGGGCAATGCCACGTAGATCCCGTCGTCACGCACCTCCACCGGAAACGTCTCGACGCCGTCGTCGTAGCCGGGCGCGTTCCCCGTCAACGGGCAGTAGTCCCAGCCGTGCCAAGGACAGCGCAAGTGACCGTTCTCGATCGAACCCTCGCCGAGGGGGCCGCCTTGATGCGGACAGCGATTGTCGAGCGCGCCGTACTTCCCGTCGTAGTGCGTCATGGCGAGCGACGTTGTGCCGAGCGTCACGGTCTTGACGCGCCCTTCCGGGAGCTCGTCGAGATCGAGCGCCTTGTGCCACGTCGCGTTCGCAGAAGACGATTCGGAGTCGACCGCCATGGAGATTCCTCCCTGATTTCAAGATGTCGAACGTCGGGACCTGCTCAAAGAGGAACGACACCCGCGTACCGAACGCCCGTCAGGTACGCGATGTCGCGCTTCCAGGTCGTCAGATCGCGGATGGAGAAGTCGCCGAGACTCTCGTGGCCGCACGCACGCGCCATGACCTTCATGAGGTCGCAGGTAGCGTCGAACCATCGGTGCAGTTGCTTCGCGGACGTCTCGATGATGATCCGCTCGCGAAGGTGATCCTTCTGCGTCGCGATGCCCACGGGGCAGTTGTTCGTGTGGCAGGCCCGCATGCCGAGACATCCGATCGCTTGCAGTGCGCTGTTGGCGACCGCGATCCCGTCGGCTCCGAGGGCGAGCGCTTTCACGAAGTCGGACTCGGTACGTAGTCCACCGGTCGTAATGAGCGTCACGTCGCCGGCGCGGCGCGCATCGAGATGACGGCGCGCGCGCGGCAACGCCGCGAGCGTCGGCACCGAGATGTTGTTCTTGAAGAGATCGGGCGCGGCGCCCGTACCCCCGCCACGGCCGTCCAGGATGAGATAATCGGCTCCGACCTCGAGCGCGAAATCGATGTCGTCCTCGATATGCTGCGCCGAGATCTTGAATCCGATCGGGATGCCGCCCGTGGCTTCGCGCACC
>JAUIME010000741.1 GCA_030433195.1 bacterium | reverse complement strand
CCGGTGTCGCGATCGTCGCGCTGCGAAAGCCGGCCGTGGTCTCGGTCATCGATCTCGAGCGACGAGTGATCGTGAACCGCATCGAGACCGACTTGCTCGACATTCGCGGCGTCGCGATCGACGCGAGCGGCCGACGCATCACCGCGGTCGGGGGCGGCGGAACGCGCTGCTACGACTCCGAGACCGGCGAGCTCACGCTCTCGTTCGGACCTCGCTTCGAACGCGCGATCGATTCTTCGCACGGTATCGTCGTCGCGGGCTATACGGAGTCGGAACCGTGGAGACTCCTGATCGTCGAGCCGACGTCGGGCGAAGTCGTCGAGACCATTCCGACGTCCTTCTTGGTCGCGAGCCTCGTCGAGCTCCCGGACGGCACGCTGGTCGCTTCGGGACAGGACGGCTACCTGATGACCTGGCATCCCGAGCGCGGCGCCGCCTTCATGCGGCACGGCGACGCGGACCTTCGCGCGATGGTCGCCCTCGAGCCCCCGCTCGTCGCGGTCGGTGCCGACAGCGGGTTGATTCATGTCGTCGACGTCGCGAAGCGCCAAGCGACGAACGTCTTCCTCGGGCATCGCTCGTTCGTGAGCCAACTCGCTTTCGATTCGCGGCGCAAGGAGCTCTTGAGCCTCGGGCTCGATCGAGCGTTCTTCACGTGGGATGTGGGTACGAGCACGATGGGCGGCTATGTCGCGCACGAGCCCCAAGGTGTCGGGTTCACCGAGCTTGCCGTGTCGCCGACGGGACGACGGATCGCGGTCTGTCGTCGCGACGGTTCGATCGCGGTCACGGATCTCGAGACGGTCGAGACGCTCGCGACGATTCCGGACCTCGACGCGCACGACCTCGCGTACCATCCCGACGGTTCGGCTTTGTTCGTCGCCGCGACGCACGGCGGTCTCGTCGAGCTGCATGCCGACACGATGCTCGAGCGTCGTGAGCTCCTCGCCCCGAGCACCGACGGCAGCAAGGCACGCATCACGAGCGTCCGGCAGCGCGACGATCGGTTCGTGCTCGCGATCGCACGCGGGTCGTCGGTGATCTTGATCGACCTCGAAACCGGGAAGCCCGTGACCGAGTTCCCCGACCAAGGATCCGAGGTCCGCTCGCTCGACCTCGACGACTCGGCACGTCGTCTCGTCACGGGTACACAAGACGGCCTCGTTCGGACCTGGTCGTGCGACACCGGCGAGCTCATCGCAGAGATGCCCTCGTTCGCGAGCGCCGTCTTGAACGTCGCGTTCCGTCCGGGCGCGAACGAAATCGCCGCTTCCGCGTACCGACCGGCCGTCATCCAGTTCTTCGATGCCGATACGGGCGTCGAGCGTACGCGTACCATCGATCTGCAGAGCGCGATGCGTTGGACGTACTCGCCCGACGGGCGCCGACTGGCGGGGTTCGGGGTCGGGCGGGACGGGTTCGTGCTCGATGCCGAGGACGCGACGGTCCTGTCCCCGCTCGAATATCGATCGCCCGACTTCCCGCTCTCGACGGCGTTCACGCCTGACGGTTCGACGCTCCTCGCCGTGGTCGGCGTCTTCACCTACTCGAACGTCTGGAGATCGGGAGTCCGTTCGTGGACCGTGCGAACGAATCGCGAGCGACACGCAACGGCTCGCGCGCTCGGGGCGCGACGAGCGGAAGCCGAAGCCCTCGTCGACCATCTCGAAGCGGACCACCCCGACGCCCCCGACCGAATCGCCACCTCGATTCGCGAGCACACCCGGGACGACCCGGTCCTTCGATCGGCGGCGCTCGACGAATGGATCCGGAGACTCTGGTGACCCGTCCCGCGAGCGAAGTCACACGCCTTCTCGGCAAGCTCGGAAGCGAAGAGGACCCCGCGATCTTCGATCGCCTGCTCTCGCTCGTCTACGCCGAACTCCGCAAGCTCGCCGACGGATACCTGCGTCGCGAACGACCCGACCACACCCTGCAAGCGACGGCGCTCGTGCACGAAGCGTTTCTCAAGCTCTCCGGGCAATGTAGCGTCGACTGGCAAAGCAAGCAGCACTTCCTCGCGATCGCCGCGACCTCGATGCGGCGTATCCTGGTCGATCACGCCCGTGAGAAGCAGACGCTGCGCCGGGGTGGCGACCGAGCCCGTATCGACCTCGACAGCGATCTCGTCGCGACCGAGTCCGACGACACCGACCTCGTCGCGCTCGACGAAGCGCTCGACGAACTCGCCGCCTTCGACGAGAGGAAGGTCAAAGTCGTCGAAATGCGCTTCTTCGTCGGGATGACTCTCGAAGAGACCGCCGCCGCACTCGGAGTCTCCGACGCGACCGTGAAGCGCGAATGGCGCACCGCGCGCGCATGGCTCCGCCGCGAGCTCGACCGCGAGGCGTGACCCGACGGCTACCGCGGCCACACGCGATCGAGAGTCTTCACGGCAGCCTCGCGCACCCGCTCGTCTTCGGACTCGTCATTCGCGATTCGCTCGATACGCTCACGGGCGCTCCCCGCCATCAGCCCGAGGGATCCGAGTATCGTGACAAGCTCGGCACGCAGCGTCGGACGCACCGCAATCTCGAGCGCACCGAGCACCGCGGGTCGCGCTCCTTCGCCGACGAAGAACACGAGACTCTCGGCGAGATGGCGCCGGTCTTCTTGCTCGAGGGAGGCGAGGATCGCGGGGACGTGTGGTTCCAACGCTTCGCGAACCTCCTGCCCCGCGGAGTGTCGCTGTTCTCGACCTCGTATCAGAGACGCCGCAATACCCTGGGCAGTCTCGACATCGCCGTGTGCAAAACGTTCGACACACGCTCCCTCGATCGACGGTAGCAGGGCGATCGATCGCGGACAAGCACCTGACGCCCCGGCACGGTCTCCCCTCCGGCGACCCCGACGGCCCCC
>JAUIME010000740.1 GCA_030433195.1 bacterium | reverse complement strand
GCGCGCGCAGTTCTCGGTGATACGCCGTACGGCCGCGGCGCCTTGCTCGTGGCCTTTCACGCGCGGCAGGCCGCGCTCCTTCGCCCAACGGCCGTTGCCGTCCATGATGATGGCGATGTGCTTGGGGCTGCCGTTCTGCGCGCCGGTCGCTCGCGGCGCACCGTTCGCTTCCGGGCTACCGTTGGCACTCGGGGCCGGTTCGTTTCGCCCTGACGACGCGTCGTGACCCAATGCAGCATCCTCCACGGATCTCACGACTCCCGCAGGATCGTCTGATCCCGCTCGGACCCGACCGAGATCATGAACAGCCGGATCCCGAGCCGTTCTTCGAGCGCCTCGATGTAGCGGCGCGCGTTCTTCGGCAAATCGTCGAATCGCTTCGCGCCCGTGATGTCCTCGTCGAATCCGTCGAACGACTCGTACACGGGCTCGATCGACTCGAGGTCGGAGACGTGCGACGGGAACTCGGTCGTCGTTTCGTCACCGATCCGATAGCCGGTGCACACTTGGATGGGATCGGCGCCGCAGAGCACGTCGAGCTTCGTGAGCGCGACGCGACGGATGCCGCTCACGCGGATCGCGTAGCGCGCCGCCACGAGGTCGAGCCAGCCGCAACGGCGCGGCCGCCCGGTCGTGGTGCCGTACTCGCCGCCGCGGTCGCGAAGCGCGTCCCCTTCCTCGCCGTGCAGCTCGGTCGGGAACGGCCCTTCACCCACGCGCGTCACGTAGGCCTTCATGACGCCGATGACGTCTTCGACGCAAGCCGGCGGAATGCCGGTCCCGGCCGAGATCCCGCACGCCGACGAGTTCGACGACGTGACGTATGGATACGTCCCGAGGTCGATGTCGAGCAGCACGCCCTGCGATCCCTCGAGCAAGATCGTCTCGCCGCGTTCGATCGAGTCGTGGACCATGCGCGACGTGTCCGCGATCATCGGTCCGAGGATCTCGCGGTGCGCGAGCAACCCCTCGGCGATCGACGCGGCGTCGAACGCGGGCATGTCGTAGAGCGTCGTGAACAAGTGGTTCTTCACTTCGAGGTGTCGCGCGATGCGGTCGACGAGGCCGTCGGGGTGGCGCAGATCGCCCACCCGGACCCCGATGCGCGACGCCTTGTCGGCGTAGCACGGGCCGATCCCGCGCCCCGTGGTGCCGATCGAGCCCGAACCCGCGGCCTTCTCGTTGGCACGGTCGAGCGCGACGTGGCTCGGCAAGATGAGGTGCGCGCGGTCGCTCACGAACAAGCGGTCACGCACGCGCACGCCGCGGTCTTCGAGTCCCGCGATCTCGGTGACGAGCGCGTCGGGATCGACGACGGAGCCGTTGGCGATGAGGCAGCGGCCGGTATCGCGCAGGATCCCGCTCGGGATGTGGTGCAGCGCGTACTTTTCCGTCCCGACGATCACGGTATGGCCGGCGTTGTTGCCGCCTTGATACCGCACGACGAGATCGACGTCCTCACTCAGGCGATCGAGGACCTTGCCCTTGCCTTCGTCGCCCCATTGCAGACCGACGACCGAAAGTACGCGCATCGATTGGAGTTCCGATCCGAACGGGAGGACGTAGAAAGGCCGCGACGAGGGCCGGAGCCACTGAAGCGTGACAACGTATTCCACCGCTCGGGCGATGTCAAGACAGGTCAGAACCGCAGGCCGGCAAAGGCCCTACGCACGAATCGGGCGCGGATCGGCGTCTAGCGAGAGGCCGTCGCTCTCGCCGCGCGCGAGCCGGTGCTCGCCGAGCCCCGCGATCATCGCCGCATTGTCCGTGCAGAGCGCCATCGGCGGGAACACGACCCGCACGCCCGCCCCGGCGCCCCACGCCTCGAAACACTCGCGCAGCCGCCCGTTCGCGGCGACGCCTCCGACCACCGCGAAACGCGGGATCCCGAAGCGCTCGGTCGCGTGGGCGGCCTTCTGGACGAGCACGTCGACGACGGCCTGCTGGAAGCTCGCGGCGACGTCGGGAACGCGCACTCCGGGCAACATCGGGGCGTCGCGCCGCGCGTTCTGCCCCTTGCACGCATAGAGCGCGGCCGTCTTCATGCCGCTGAAGCTGAAGTCGAGCGAGTCCGCGGCAAGGAGCGTGCGCGGGAACGCGATCGCGGTCGAGTCGCCCTCGCGCGCCGCGCGTTCGATCGAAGGGCCACCGGGATACGAGAGTCCGAGGATCGACGCGACCTTGTCGAAGGCCTCCCCGGCCGCGTCGTCCGTCGTCGAGCCGAGCACGACGTGCGTATCGACGGCGTCCGATCGGTACAGCGCCGTGTGCCCTCCCGACGCGACGAGCGACAAGTACGGGTACTCGAGCGGCGGATCGACCATGCGCGCCGCGTGGATGTGCCCCTCGATGTGATGGACTCCGACGAGCGGCAGGCCCCAGCTCCACGCGAGCGACTTCGCGGCCGCGACGCCCACGAGAAGCGCGCCGATGAGACCGGGACCGCACGTCACCGCGATGCCGCCGAGATCTTCGCGCGTGACGCCCGCCTCGGAGAGCGCCTGGTCGATGACGGGCAGGATCGACTCGACGTGCGCGCGGCACGCGATCTCCGGGACCACCCCGCCGTAGCGAGCATGTCGGTCGATCGAGCTCGCGACCACGTTCGAGAGGATCGTCCGACCGTCCGCGACGACCGCGGCGCTCGTCTCGTCACACGACGACTCGATCCCGAGCACGATCATCGCCCGCCCCCCGATTCGTCGTCGTTCGCTTCGTCGTCGTCCGGCTCATCCTCGTCGCGGGAGCCGTCACTCGCGTCGTCCCCGCGCGGCGCCGTATCCACCGGGGCGAGCTCCCCGACCAGCCGCTGCGTCACGGGCTCGCCGCGCAAGGCCCGCAGTGCCGCCTCGAGCTGCGG
>JAUIME010000739.1 GCA_030433195.1 bacterium | reverse complement strand
TGAAGCCGATGCGGGGCGTTTCGCGCGCGGAGTCGCCCTTCGTCGCAGGCATCGGATTCTGCTTCTCGGATGGAGACATCTCGACCTCGATCGGCCCGGACGGGCGGCAGCGGGCTGTCGCGGGCCGTGCACGGTCCGCGTTCGAAAACCTGGCAGGAGAAAACTACCTACGGGCGCGTCTCGCGTTGACTTCGACCGGTTTCGACCGAGTGGGCCGCGTCAGCCCATCGAAAAACTCAACCACAGCCGGAGTCGCGCCCGTTCTTCAACGGGCTGCTAGAATACCAGTACTCTCTCGCCCCTTGCAAAGCCCTCGAAAGGAAAGCCGATGCGCCGCTCGGCGATCATCACCGCCTCCCTCTTCTTGCTGCTCGTAGCCGTCGCCGTCTCGACTTGCGGGCCGCGTTCGCCGCGAAACGTTCCAGGGCCGCCGCAGCGCGTGATCCTCCTCACGGTCGACACCCTCCGAGCCGATCGGTTGAGCTGCTACGGCTACGACCGCCTGACGAGCCCCAACATCGATCGACTCGCGGCCGAAGGCGTCCGCTTCTCGAACGCGCAGGTTCCTCGGGGGTCGACCTTCCCCTCCCTCACGACGATCCTCACGGGGAAGTACCCGGTCACGCACGGAGTCCGCAAGAACGGCGCCTTTCTCTCGGCCGACCACCTGACCCTCGCCGAGATGTTCAGCGACGAGGGCTTCGCGACGGGCGGCTTCTTCACGAACATGCTGAAGGCACCCAACCGTGGATTCGACGAGCGCGTGCCGATCGAATCGACCGCGGGCCGCACCGCCGCCGAGCGTGATCGCGAAGCGACCGACCGCGCCCTCACGTGGATCGAAGAGCATCGTGACGAGTCGTTCTTCGTCTGGCTGCACCTCTACGACCCGCACAAGCCTTACGCACCCGAGCCCGCGTTCAATCGATTCGTCGATCCGGACTACGAGTTCCCCATCCCCGACGAGTTCAAGGAGCGCGACGACTCGGCGCGAATCGTCGAAGCCGAGCATACCGAGCTCGACTCGTACTTGCAGTACGTCATGGGCCAGAAGGTCGACCTCACGGATGAACAGGTCGCGTACGTCAACGCGCTCTACGACGGTGAGATCCTCGCCATGGATCATCAGGTCGGACGCGTGCTCGACGCGCTGGAAGATCTCGGCATCGCCAACGACACGCTTCTCGTCTTCACGTCCGATCACGGCGAGGAATTGTTCGAACGCAACCACTACTTCTATCACGCGAATTCGATCTACCAGTCGGTGCTTCACGTTCCCTTGATCGCACGTTACCCGAACGTCATTCAGGGCGGACGAGTCGTCGACGAAGTCGTCGAAGCCGTCGACGTCGCGCCGACGATACTCGAGCTCACCGATACGATCGATGCCGTCGAGGGGCTCGAAGGCGAATCGCTCGTCCCCTTCATGAACGGATCGAGGGCGTCGAGCACACTGGCCTACGCCGAGTGGGCGGAGCTCACGCACAAGAAGGACGAAGACGGTAAGAAGCGACCGATCTACGCGATCCGCGACGGTCGTTGGAAGTACGTCTTCAATCCCGACGAAGTCCACCCGTCGCTCAACCCGCTCGCCAGCTACAAGGCGTCGTACTTCATCGGCAAGGAAGAGCTCTACGACCTCGCGACCGATCCAGGCGAACGTCACAACAAGATCGACGAAGAACCCGACCGTGCCGAGGAGTTCCGCAAGCAGCTCACGGCATGGGCCGAGAAGAAGGAAGCCGCCGGATCCAGCGCCGAGTGGACGCTCGAGTCCATCGTCCAACTGGTCGTCCTCGGATACTACCCGGTGGAAGAAGCCCGGCAAGCGGTCCTGCGCATCGGCCGCACGGTCGAGGAGTTCGACGAGGCTCTGGAGCGGGCGCTCGAAGGCAGCGAGGCCGACGACAAGAGCAACGACGAGAACGACCGCAACACGGAGGAACGGTGATGCGCAGTGCCGCGCGACGATGCTTGGCGGCGTTCGCGGCGCTGGCGTTGATTGCGGCCATTTCGCCGATCGTTCTCGCCGCCGAGCGCAAGGCCCTCGCGCTCGATCGCATCGAACTGCGCATGGGCGAGCGCATTCGGCGCTGCCAGGTCTACCTCCCCGAAGGATGGCAACGCGAGCAATCCGCCCCGCTCGTCTTGTTGCTTCACGGCGCGGGCGGCAACGGCAAATGGCAGATCGAGTACTCCGGACTCGACGCGAAGGCCGACGAAGCGGGTTTCGTCCTCGCGAGTCCCGACGGAACCGGTCGGCTCGGCCGCTGGATGCTCACGTGGAACGCGGGCGATTGCTGTGGCTACGCGTCGAATCGCGACGTCGACGACGTCGAGTTTCTCGAGCGTCTGCTCGACGAGCTCGTGCCGCGATACAACCTCGATCCGAAACGCGTGTACGTCGTCGGGCTCTCCAACGGCGGCATGATGGCGTATCGCCTCGCCGACCGCATGCCCGGACGATTCGCGGCCATGGGCATCGTTTCGGGAACGCATCTCGGTGACGCTCCGTCGCTCGACGTTCCCGTCCCGGTGGTTCATTTCCACGGGACCGAGGATCGGCTGGTCCCGTTCGACGGCGGTAGCGATCGCACGTGGCACCCGACGCATGGCTTTCGCAGCGCTCGTGCCACGGCGATGGCGTGGGCTTCGGCGAACGGCTGCCCGCTCGAGCCCGAGCACGAGGTACTCCCCGATCGGCACGACGACGGCACGTCGATCTCCATCGAGCGCTTCGGTCCCGGACGCGAAGGTGCCGAAGTCGCGCTCTATGTGATTGCCGGCGGCGGACACACCTGGCCCGGACGCAGCTATTTCTCGCGTATGGAGGCACCGCGCTGGGTCCGCCGCGCGAGTCCGCTCGGCCGCTCGACCGAAGAA
>JAUIME010000032.1 GCA_030433195.1 bacterium | reverse complement strand
GATCCCCGGAACCGCCATCCCCGAGACCGAAAGCCCGCCGCCGTCGATCGATCCCTCGACCAAGGGCGACGGCGCGTCGAATCCGAGCGCGGGACCCGAGTAGAGGAACGGGCGAGCCGACGTGGTCCGGCCCGGCGCCACGGTCCACGAGTAGCTTCCGAACTCGACGGCCGCGTTGATCGACTGCTGCGCGTCGCGGATGCGACCGAGCCGATCGCGAATCTCGCGAGCCGCGTCGGCCATCGGCGGGAACTTGTCGGGATCCGGGAGCTGCGATCCTTGCTCGCCGACGACCGCGAAGCCCGCCCCCGGAATCACCGTGCGCGCTTGCGGATCGTTCCGCCAGCGGAGATCCTCGAACATCGACGGGGCTTCGGCTTCGAACACCGCGGTCAGCTGCTGGAACAGAGCCGCGTTGTCGATCTGTCCCGTGTAGAACGCCTCGGAATCGAAACCGCGCAGGACGTGCACCATGACCGCGAGAACGTCGGTCGCGCTCCACGTCGTCACCGGAATCCCGAGCCGCATGAACTCGGCCGGCACGATCGACGCGTCGATCATGACCTCGCCGATCCTCTGGTTGAGCCCCGCCGCGTACGACTCGATCACGGACCGAGGTCCCGGATCGAGCGTGTCGAGGCCGGTCTCGAGCTCGTCCGTCGTGTAGGCGATGGTACGGACGAACATGTCGGACTCGACGAAGTCTTCGCCGAAGATCGCCGCGAGGCGACCCGTCGCCGTTCGGCGGTAGAGTTCGAGCTGCCACAGCCGATCGACCGCGACGTTGTACCCCATCGTTCGGAAGACCTGCTCGAGGTCTCCGCCGGTGATCGCCCATATCGCCTGGGCGTCACGCTCCGAGCGAAGCGAGTCGGATTTCCCGGACCCGCCGCCGCCGCATCCTTGGACCAAGAAGACGGCCGCGCAGATGGCGACCGCAGCGCAGAAACGTCGGTGCGTCATGTCCAGCTTGCTCCCTTGACGTTGTTTCGATGAGTCGAATGTCAGGACGACAAATCTCGAACGTTCGGCTCGTTTCGAGCGGCTTCGAGGAATCGCGAGGGATCACGGATCGCACGCGGACGGAAATCGCCTGGCGGGTCGACGCGCCGTGGTGGTGCGAAAACTGCCGGCCCGGCTCGCCCGCGCGAGATGTCCCTTCGATCTTCTGAAGGCCGCAAGTGTAAGAAATCGCGTGCCTTCGCGAAACACCTAACCCGACGCGAATCAGGGAGAATCACGCCACAGCCGTCGCGCGCGAGGGACGCGCGATCGCGCGTCCCGATGCGCTCCTGCGCTTCGTTGCACGCGCCCTGGGCGGAGGTATCGTGGCCTCATGCCCTCCGAATCCGCGATTCACGACGACCTCGACCGGGCCTGGTGCCTGACGCTCCTCCACGACTTCCGGCGTCTTCAGGACACGATTCCGGCCCTCCGCACCATGCGCGCCCCCAACATCAAGATATCAAAGGACTTGACCGACACGCTCGGACACTGGGACGAAGACTGCCGGACCGTTACGCTCGCCGAGCGCCTCGTGCGGCGCGCCGGGCTTCGCGACGTGACGGCCGTCTTCCGCCACGAGGTCGCGCACCAGATCGTCTCGGAGCTCTACGCGATCCGCGGTGCGCAAGCCCACGGCGAGGCCTTTCGGCGCGCCTGCGCGCTGCTCGAGATCCCCGCGAAGTCGACCCTCGCGGTCGATCTTCCCGAGGATGGCCTCCACGCCGGGGATCGCGGCGTGCTCGCGCGCGTGCGCAAGCTTCTCGCGCTCGGCACGTCGTCGAACACGCACGAGGCCGAGAGCGCGCTCGCCAAGGCCCACGAGCTCGCGCTTCGACACAATCTCGATCTCGTCGCCGAGGCCGCCGGCATGCCGTCGAGCGCCCCCCACGGCCCCAACCCCAACCCCAACGCCGACCGCCACGACCGCTACGACGTCCGGCTGCTCGCCCCCGTCTTCAAGCGCGTCCCTTCGTACATCTGGCCGATCGCGACGATGCTCTCCGAGTCGTACTTCACGACCTACATCTGCCGCGGCCACCGCGACGCCGACGGCAAGCGCGTTCAAACGATCGAACTCTACGGTACGCCCGAAAACCTCGAGCTGGCCGAGTACGTCTGGTACTTCCTGCTCCACCAAGGCGAACTCGCGTGGAACGCGTATCGTCGCTCGGAAGGGCGCACCAAGGGACGCCACAAGACGTCGTTTCTGAACGGGCTCTTCGAAGGCTTCCGCGAGACGCTCGACCGACGCGCCAAGCACCTCGCGAGCACGAAGGCCCTCGTATGGCTCGGCGATCCGAAGCTCGACGCATTCTATCGACGTCGCAACCCCCACGTCTCGACGCGCAGCGTCTCGCCCCAAGTCGAACGCGAGGTCCATGCCGCGGGCCACGACCGCGGGAAAAAGCTCCGCCTGCGCCCGGGACTCGGGACGAGCTCGCGCTCCGAAGCGAGCCCCGCTCGACTCGAAGACTCGCGACGCCGCAGACCCCGCTCCGAGTAGGCCGGGGTAGCGCCCGGTCAGTCGGTCGCGAAGCCGGGCAACGGCGAAGCCACGCAGCGCGAAGGCGGCGCGATGCCGAGGATCGCCGCGACCGTCGGCGCGAGGCTCGCCACGTCGACGGTCGTGTACGAGAGACCGGGGCGCACCCCCGGCCCGCGCAGGACGAGCGGCACGTGCGCGTCATACCCGTAGGGCGATCCGTGCATCGCCGCGTGCGCGTTCGTGCGGTGGTAGAGGAAGACGTCCGGGCGCTGCACGAGAACGACGTCTCCCGAGCGCTCCGGATGGAACGAGCGTTCGACCCGCCCCCGCAAACGCGACGCGGCGCCCGCCCCGGTGAGCAGGTCCGTTCGCGAGAACGCGGCTTCGATCCCCGGCTGACGTTCGAGGAAGGCGACGACCGCGCGCTCCACTTCCGCCGTCTCGAGGGATGCACGTCGAATCGCGTCGCGGTCGAGATAGAGGTTCACGTTGCGCATCCGCGAGACGAGAGACTCACGCGATCCGAACCGAGCCCGCAACGACGCTTCGAGCTCGGCGACGAAGTCCTCCGGGCCGACCCGCGTCGAATCCACGCCCTCCGAGACGAGGTACTCCGGCACCGACGCGACGCCGTGATCGGCTGTCAACACGACGAGCGTCTCGTCGAGGTCGACCGTCGCGTCGACCCGCGCGAGCAAGTCGGCCAAACAGGCGTCGAGGCGTAGAATCTGGTCTTCGTACTCGAGGCTCTCCGGACCGAACTCGTGTCCGATGTAGTCCGTCGCCGAGAAGCTCACCGAGAGAAAGTCGGTGGACGGCCCGGATCCGAGCCGCTCCGATTCGAGAAGCGTGAGTACGAAATCGAGCGTGAGTCGATCGCCGAACGGAGTGACCGGCAAGCGCGCGTAGAACGTCGCGTCCGAAGCGCCGTCGGCATCGAGTGCATGCGGGAACGTACGACCGAGCCCGCTGCGCGGCGCTTCCCAAGGACGATCGTCCGCCCTTCCGGCGAGATACGTGTCGCGTTCGTGCATGAGTGTCCACGACTGGCCGCGGTATCGGTCGGCGTTTCCCTGTGCGTTCCAGCGGGCCGCCCAATCCGGTAGACCGTTCGGGTAGTGGTACGTACTCGACACGAATCGCCCCGACGTGTTGTCGTACCAGTACGCCTTGCCGCGATGACCCGCGGGAATCACCGCGCCGCGATCCTTGATCGACACCGCGAAGGCGCGCGAACGGCCGACGGCGCTGCGGTCGGCGAGAACGATCTCGTCAGCGATCGTCGTCGAATCGAGGAGCTTCGGCGAGGCGCCCCCGTTGGCCGTGCGCGATCCGACGATGCGGTGCTCGGGATCCGCGAGGCAGTAGGTGACGTCGCCCGATTCCCGGTCGACCCAGTCGTTGCCGGGGAATCCGTGCCCCGCGGCGTCGGCGCCCGTCACGACCGTGGCATGCCCCGCTGCCGTGAACGTCGCGGCGTGACCGAATCGAGCGTTGGCATAGCACCGGCCGCCTTCGAGAAGCCTCCGAAAGCCATCGGCTCCGAATCGCGACTCGAAGCTCGAGAGAAGCTCGCCCCGCATCTGATCGACGACGACGAGCAGCACGAGCTTCGGCTCGTCCTTGGCGAACGCGCGGATCGGCGTCGCGACGAGCGCTCCGAAAGCGACGAGGGCGACGACGAACCGGCGGGCCTTCGACACGCGCGATCCAGAATCCTGCGCGTACGAGTTGTCCGCTCGCGGGGTTCGACGTACGGAACAGAGAGGCACCATCGAGATCGAGCTCCGAATATCCGGGGGACGTTGCGGGCCGAGACCGCCGGCTTCGGATGCGATCGTACCGTCACGAATCGAAAACGAAGCCCGAGAGAGCGAGGAAGTCGAGTCTCGGAATCAGAGGGGTCTCGCTCTCTCGAGCCTCCAAAATCGAGATCAGGATTTGATGAGGGCCGGAACGGACGTGATTCCGAACGTCCGATCCGACGCGATGTCCCGACTCGGGAGGCGATCCGCGCTCAACGCGGAACGCCGCCCGGACCGTCCGCGGTCCATCGTTCGATCACACCCCCGAGCAGGCTCGCGACGACCGGCGCCGCCGCCTCCGCTCGCATGGCTTCGAGCTCGCCGACCAGCTCACCGATCGGCTCCGCACGACGCAGTGCGTCGGCCGCGACGATCTGCGACTGCTCGTCGTCCGTTTCTTGCAAGACGCGGTACAGCGCACGGGCCGCATCCTCGCTCGTCTTCGCATGCTTGGCGAGCGCGTGCAGAGAATGAACGCGGACGTTGTCGTCGGGGTCGTGGAAACAATGCTCGATGAGCGTGCGCGTCGCTCCCGGCGTCTGCGTGTGGTACGCGAGCGCGCGCATCGCCGCGCCGCGCAGCTCGCCGAGCTCGCTCGTGTCACGCGCGATGCGAAGCAGCAGATCGCCGCCTTGCGTCGTCTTGATGCTGCTCATCGCCGAGACGGCAGCGATCCTCGCCGCCGGGTCCACGTCGTCCGCGAGCTCGAGCAAGAGCGCGACGCTCGCCTCGCCGATCCCCTTCGCGAGTCGCTTGATCGCGAAGCTGCGCAAATCGGGGTCGTTCGCGTGCCGTGCGAGCGACTCGAGCTCGGCCGCGACCGTCGGATCCGCCGCGATCTCGGCCGGCATGCGGCGCACGAGGTCGAGCGACAAGTCCGGGCGCGACAGATCGGCGATACACTGCGCGACGAACACGGGGTTCTTCGGATACGAGTCTCGCGACTGACGCGAGAGCTCCACCATGAAGCTGCGGAACTCGTGCTGGAACGGCTGATCCGGAACGCCGATCATCGCTCGCACGAGCGCATCGCGGACTTCGGCGGTCACCGCGCCCGCATCGCCGAGAACCGCGAGGGCATCGCGCGCTTGCTCGACGTCTTTCGCGAAGAGCTTCGCGAGCTCTTGCACGAGTGCCTCGCGACGCACGAGGTCCCCGTCACGAGCTGCGGCTTCGAGCTCGCTCAAGAGTTCCCACATCCGGCGCTCCGACGCAAAGCCGGCCGAATCGGTGTCCGCTTCGTCACCCGCGGCAAGCGCGTCTTGGGACGTGCCCGCGACGTCGGCGCGAATAGGGGTCATCGTGAGTTCGTAGGCCGGCAACGCGTCGGCAGTCGCCTGCGTAGCCGAGCCGCTCGACGCGACCGACCCGAAGATGCCCGTGCCGGCCACGGCGTCGAATCCCGCTCCGGCATCGTCGAGCGGACGAAGAACGATCGCGAATCCCATCAGGGAGATACAAAGAATGAAGGTACGCATGATGTCCATGCTCCGTTGCGTGAGAGAGAAGAATTCACATCACTTCGACGGTCTTCGTGACGACCGAGTCTCCGACTCGGATCGTCAAGACGACGATGTCACCGGTATCGAGTCCACCGGTTCCGAACTCGGCCGTGTTGGTCGTCTGACCGGGATCGTCGCTGCCGTCGTCCGGCGAGCCATCGATCTCTTCGCCATCGACTTCGGCCGTCACGGTGATGCTCTCTCCGGCGTCCGCCGTGACGACGACGACCAGAGGATCTCCCGCGGAAACGGACTCGGGATAGGTGACCTGGAGCAGGCCATTCGTGAAGTGTCGGATGACTCCGACGGCCCCGGCACCGAGGACGAGCGCCAGAACGAGCCACGCGGTGATGACAGAGATTCTTCCTCGACTCGACATTTCTTTCACCCCTTTCTTTCAACTGCGCTTCGCATACCCTGTAGTGGAGGCGCCGGTGTGATTCCGATCACCGACGACTCCCTCGAACGATCAGCGGCAAACGTCGGAAACGGCGTCGAAGATGCGGGTCATGGGATCCGCGATCTCCGTGGAGCGAGCCCACCAGGCTCGCCACGCATCGATCGCTGCGTCACGCTCCTCGGGGGATGCGTCGGGCCTGTAGCCGAACGTCTCTCCCGTGCGTCGCTGCAGCCAATCGAACGCTGTTTCTCGAATGCTCTCGTCTCGATCCGAGAGCATGCGCACCGCCGCCGTCGTGAACGGCATTCCCTGCGCTTCTTCGGTGAGCATCATGCGCGCGGCTTGCGCTCGAATCTCCCCACGAGCGGAGTCCACGCTTTGAAGCATGATGGAGTGGTAGTAGTCCCGTAGATCGAGGTATTCGCGGAACGCGACGATCGACGAGACCGGCTTGGGTTCATGTAGGTGGGCATCCGCGCCCACGAGTGTGTGCGCTCGATCCGGATCGAGCGTGGGCAAGATCTTCGACCAACGCTCCGCGAGCACCGGGCTCGGTGCTCCCTCGATCGAACGAGGATCGAAGTCGCTGAAGGCGAGATCGACGCGTCGGAACGACTCGAGCACCGCTGCCGGCACGCGCTCGAGCACGGCATAGGCACGCGCATGGATCTCCGGGCTCGCGTCGGGGCGGCTCGCGCGAAGCGCGTTCGCCGCGAGGACGCTCCACCACCACGCCCCCGGATGATCGGCGACGCGGGCCAACGCCGCCTCGCTCGGATAGACCCCAGTCGTGATCGCGGCCGCGAGTCCCTCGACGACGAGCGCATCGTCGTCGAGATCGCGCGTGAGGATGCGATCGAGAAGCTCGCCCACCGCATCCGTCGGCGGCATTCCGATGGGCGCTCGTTTCGCAATTTCGCTCAGCAACTCGACGGCGAGGCCCGACTCGAGCGTCGCCGAGGCCAAGACCCGCCACGCTTCGGACAAGATCTCGACTTCGCGGATCGCGCGATCGCGGTTTTCGCTTCCGGCGTCACGATCGCGCGCCCGAACCTGCAGCAGCGCGAGGGCCGCCACGGCGCGGACGTTTGCTGACGCATCGGCTCGCAGCACGTCGGCAAGAAGCGCCTCCCTCGATCCTTCGAGTCGCTGGTCGGCGGATCTCGAACCGAGACGTTCTACGACCTTTCGTCGGCTCGCTTCGTCGTCGACGAAGATCCAGGTCCGAACGCTCGCGATCGGGTCGTCGCCCTTGGACAGTTCCCAGGTCAGGAGCAGGTCGAGAGCCTCGACGCCGACGTCCCCACCCTCGGAGGCGATCTCGGACATCACTTGGTAGGCCGTGTCGCCGCGTGCCTCGATGCGGCGTTGGACGTGATGGATGAAACGGCGGCGCATCTCGGGATCAGCCGAACGTGCGTTCTCGACGAGCCACTCGAGAGGAGTCGCCCCATTGGTCGGGAACGTCATCAGCATGAAGAGCGCCTGCTGGCGCGACTCGACCTCGAACGCGGGCTC
The DNA here is from genome assembly GCA_030433195.1 of bacterium. Taxonomy (GTDB): domain Bacteria; phylum Planctomycetota; class JACOTG01; order JACOTG01; family JAUIME01; genus JAUIME01. The sequence goes on along the minus strand of JAUIME010000032.1, from coordinate 8,061 downwards.
CTCGACGACCGACCGCGCGACGTCGCGAATCCCGTCGACGGCGATTCGAGGCAGCGGGACGTCGCTCGCTCGCCTCTTTAGCGTTTGCGTCAGCGCGAAGAAGCTCGTGAGCATCGTCGCATCGTGTTCGTCGTCGAGGGCGGTAGTACGCAGCGCGGCTGCCATCTCCGCCACGCGCTCCAGTGCTAGGTCGCGCATCTGCGCACTCACGTCGGGAAGTTCGTCGATTCCCAACAACGCGCCGAGCATCGCTTCGGGATGGGTCTCTTCGCGCAGCATTCCCTCGAAGAACGAGATCGTCTCGACATCGACGGGGTCGCGGTTCAGCATGATCTCGATCGGTTGGATGGCATTCATGCGCACGAGGGAGGACCAGCGGCCGCGGTCGGTCGCGATCGTCCGCAGGAGAGCGTCCTCGGCGTCGCGGCTCGGGCCATTCGTGATTCCGACGTCTTCCGGCAGCTCGCGCAGCCGCGTGATCGCGGTGAAGAGCGGGAACATGACGTCGTCAGGTGTGTCGTCGGCAGCAACGAAACGCTCGAGCATCTCGAACGCTTCGTCATGGAGTGCCGCCGCACGCCCGGGAGTTCCCTCGAGGCTCTCGACATCCTTCGACGCGATCAGGATCGCCACCGCCTTGGCGAGCGACGAGACACCGTCGGCGCGACCCGGATCCGCGGGAGCGAACGCCACGTCGAGGAAGAGATCGCGACCGGCGCGACCGGCGAGATCGCGATACATCCACAAGATCGTCTCCGCGGAATCACGCTCGAAGTCGACGCATCGCCGCAAGAGACCGGGGCTCATGCGTTGATACCGCACGTCACCGGCCGTCGGCGCTTCGTCTCGCACGTCGACACCGGCGCGCGTCAGCGCGATCGAGCGCTCACGCTCCGGCAGCTCGAAGGCACGGTTCAGCCCGCGCCGTCTCGAATCGGTCTCGATCGAAGCCGCATCGACCAAGGACTCCTCGATCGTTGCCAGATAATCGTGAACCACATCCGATTCGGGATAGAGCAGCACGCCGATCTCGCCCGCCCGCAGGGACACCGTCGCGGGAACCGCATCGTCGCCTCTGGCGAGGTCGACGAGGAAACGAGGCGAGAACTTCGCGTAGCGAGTACCCGAAAGCGAGAGCGCCGCGAGCGTCTCGAGCGCCTCGAGCTGGAGGTCTTTCGTGGCGGACGACTCGAGGAGAATCGAATAGACCTGGCCGGCCGCTTCGACCGAATCCAAGAGCCGTACCGTACGCAACGCCGCTTGGCGCACGGCCGGGTCGCCATCGGCCAACGATTCGAGGAGCATGCGGATCGCGAGTCGGCGCTGCGGCTCGGGGATTGCCGCGGTCGAGGCAGCGACGCGTCCTTCCGTTGAAGCTTCGGTCCCGAGGTCGGCGTCGACGCGCACGAAACGGCCGCGGTCTTCGCCCGAGCCGAGCACCGCGCGCTGTCGCGACCGAATGACGCGCGTCGTTCCGTCGGCGAGCTCGAGATCAACGGCACCCGCGAGCACCGTCAGCTCGACGGGAGCCCCCTCGGCTTCCTCGAGAGCATCGGGAACCCGTACGCGTGCCGCCGCGCCGGGTCGAACGCGCAAGCGCGCGCCGGGCACCGTCGCCCGGATTCGGGATGCCTCGCTCGACGATTCGATGCGCAGGCTTCCCGCGAGGACGTCGATGCGGTCGGACTCGTATCGCAGTTTCGTCGCGCCCTCGCTGAAGGCGGTCTTCCCCGCACCGAGCCGCAGCGTCGTCGGGGTACCGTCCGGCACTACCGTCTCGACACCTTCCGGGAGCGGCGTATCGTCACGCCACGACAGTTCCCACGCCCCGAGACCCGCACGACCGAGCAACTGCCCTTCGACGAGAACCCGACGCTCGTCACGAGCGTTCCCGACGAGAACGGCCAGCAGAATCACGGCCGCGGCCGCGATCCCGGCCGTCGCGCCGAACACGAGGCGCCGACGTCGAGCCCGGCGCAGGCTCGCGACGTCGGTGTCGAGCAACCCTGCGATCACATGGCTCGCGAAGTCGTCCTCGAGGCGCGCTCGTCGCGGAGCGTGATCGCGGAGGGCCGCAAGCTCGCCGACGAACCAATCGGCGTACTCTCGGCACTTCGGACACTCACTCAAGTGTTGCTCGACCGCCTCGGCCTGCTCCCTCGGGAGCTCACCGTTTCGGTACTCGAGCAACCGCTCCGTCACGAACGAGCACTTCATGATCCTTCAGGGCTCCTTCCGCGATCCTTTTCGTAGGCATCGCGTATCTTCTTCGAAGCGATCCGCAATCGGCGCCGCACCGCCGGAGGACGGACACCGATGATTTCGGCGATCTGACCGGTCGACATTCCCTTGGCCGTGAGATCCATCACGACGCGCAGTTTGGGGGGAAGGCTCGCGATGTACGCCTCGAGCCTCGTCACCCGCGACGCGGTTTCTTCTTCCTCCTCGAGGGCCGAGTCCGAGGGCGCGTCCGACAACGAGCTCGCATCGAAGCTGGCCGAATACTCCGCGTGCCGCTCGACGCTGCGAACCGTCTTGCGCGCCCACTCCCGATACTTGTTGTGGCAGATCCCCGTCAGCCAGGCTTCGAACGGCTTGCCGTGAGGATCGAACGTCCGGATGCTCTTGATCACCGAGATGAAGACTTCTTGGGTGAGGTCGCGTGCGTCGTGATAGTCGCAACGCCTCTTGAGGAAGAAGCGCAGCACTCGGTCTTGGAACCGTCCGATGAGTCGCTCGCCTGCGCTCAGGTCGCCTGCTTCGAGGCGCCGGATCAGGCCGCGAATCACTGGATCGGGCTCACCGGTTTGGCTCGGGTCAGTCATGAGCGAACGGGGCGCCCTTCGTCGACGGTTCTGCAGGGGTATTTGCCGCGGGATCGAACCGCGTAACACAAATCTCTGCAAAAAAAGCGTGCCGTCGGCCTCGCAGCGGGCGCGGATTCGCGCATCGTCGCGGGGCCCTCGGGGATGGAGGCTATGACGCGGCGCAGGAAAAACGAATCGAGCACGGATCCCGGCAGAACCGTGTCGACGCTTGCAGGACGGATAGGAATCGAATGAGAGTTTGGAGCCGCGTCCCGAGTTCCGACATCATGCCACAAGCGCCTAGACGGTCAAGCACTTACACTTCTCATCGGATGCGTCGCCGGACGATTTGCGGATTTCTCGGGCTTTTTTCGTTACGTCCTCGTCCCCTGCGGCAAATACCCCTTCGGAGCGTCGGCGCCCGGGAGTGTGCCGCCGCGACTGTCAGGGCTCGGCCTTTCGTGGGGGGCAGAACCATCGCTACCGTTACCAAGCAAGACATCGTCGATCGCATCGCCGATCGCACGGGCTTCAAGAAGCTCGACACGCGCCGCATCATGCAAGAGTTTCTCAACGAGATCATGACGGAACTCAAGGGCGGCAATCGTCTCGAGTTTCGCGAGTTCGGCGTGTTCGAGATCAAGCATCGAGCACCGCGCAAGGCGCGCAACCCGCAAACCGGAGACACCGTCACCGTCCCGGCTCGCGAAGTCGTGAACTTCAAGCCCGGCCGCAGACTCAAGGAAGTCGCCGAACGGGTTCTCGAACCCCAGTTCGCGAACGGAACCGCGCACCACGCCTGAGTCGTCAGGCTTTCGGCCGATCGGGATCAGAAACGGACTCGGTAGATCGTTCCGTCCACAAAGCGTCGCCACGGTTCGACCGTCGCGCCTTCTCGCAAGCGATCGAAGTCCGCGAACGTCCCCTTCGGCAGCGGTCGCCGACTGAGGTAGGGATCGAACCAGACGATCCATGCGTCGTGATCGACGACCGCCGAGTCACGAATCTTCGCGGGGTGCGACAGCCGGGTTCGCAGCGCCTGCGATTCCAAACCCAAGACGTAGTAGAGCGCCTCCGTGGAGTTGGTGTACACGGATCCCTCGACCTCGTCACGATGCTCCGCGAGCCACTCGAGCATCGGGGATCGCTGCCACCCCACGGCCGTGTAGCCGGAGAAACCTCCGCGACGTAGTTGGTCCGTCGTGTCCTCGAGCCGGGGAGCCGCGACGGCGATTCCCCAAGCGACCAGCGCGGCGATCGGCAAGATCGAGGCCGCGTATCGTGAGCGCGCCAAGCGCGCGAAACCGGCCGCCGCGCTGCAGAATCCGGCCAAGAGCAATCCGAACGTCGGGATCCAGATCGGTCCCATGTACCGATGGCCGATCCGACCTTGGTGGCGTAGCGTCGAGGTCGTGAGATAGAAGCCGATGTAGATCGCGACGAGAACGAACGCCGCGACGATCCACACGAGGCGTGACCGGTTCGCGGGCGCGGGCGCTCCGGTGCGCGCGTCGTCGTCCGACTCGATCGAGGGCGGGGTGTCCGGTTCGTCGACGTCGGCCGCTGGCGCGTGCGAAGCCCGGCGCACCCGGACGATCGACGAAACGACGAGCCCGAGCGTAGCGACGGCCAGAATCGCGATCCCGTAGGGCATGCGCTCGTCGTATCCGATCGAACGTGCCGGCAGGAACCACGACGACAACGTATCGACGAGATCACGCGCATTGAGCGCGAGTGAGCGAGTCCCCGCAGGGTGATCTCCGAACATGCCCCCGGCGACGATCGCATTGCGCGCGAGCCATCCCGCGAGCGGGAGCATCGCGACGAAGACGAATCCGGCCGCTTCGACGAAACGACGTCCGAGCTTCGTGGAGCGCGGCGCGATCACGAGCGTCAACGCACCGGACGCCGCGAGCGCGACCCCCGCGTATCGTTGCAGCGTGGCGAGCGCGACGACGATCCCCGCGATCGCGATCCGTGTCCGGGTGGGCCGCTCGATCGCCCGCGTGATCGCGAACAGATACGCGAGAACAAACGCGACGAAGATCAGCTCGCTCTGCACGGCGACGACGATCTGGAGCACGGGCGGCGCAACCGCGACCGCTGCGACCCCGACCACGACGACCGCCCCCGGCACGTCGAGGCGTCGCAAGATCACCGCCGAAGCGAGAAGGACGAGCGCGAAGACCGCGAGGTGCACGAACCTCAGCGCCTCGACGATCTCCGTATCGGCAAGCCCCGCGGCGGCGATGACGAGGGGGTACAACGGCGGCCAAAGAACGTACGGCTCGCCGTCGAACTGCACGAAGCCCTCACCGGCGAGCAAGCTCCGGCCCGTCGAGAGGTACTTCACGGCGTCGACCGATACGCCGAGCCCGTGCACCGCCGTCGCGAACGCGACGAACGCCACGGCAGCGGCGGCAACGACGACGACCCCGATTCCTACGGCTACTCGCATGAACGACCACTCCCTGAACGTTCGAACCCGCCGACCTGCAAGGCCGACGAAGGATCGTTGCGGATCTCGCGCGGCGCATTGTAGCGTCCTCGTAGGATCCGGACCGATCCGGAGAACTCGCGAATAATCCGAGTGTCGCCTCGCATACGGAAATCGACCCCCGAAATTCGAGGAGACACCACTGTGGAAGCCACCTGGGAAACCGAAATGCCTCGCAATCTCACGATCGCACCCGAAGACCGCGCTTGGGCCGCCGCCGCCCACCTATCGAGCCTCGCCTGGGTGTTGATTCCCGGGCTCGGGATTCTCATGCCGATCGTCCTGATCCTCACCCAGGAGCACCGCCCGGCCGTGAAGGCGATCGCCAAGCAGGCGCTCTACCTCTCGATCGCCGCGTTCATCGTGAGCGTCGTCTCGACAATCCTCTTCGTCACGATCATTCTGATCCCGATCTCGATCCTCCTCTGGGCCATCTCGGCGATCGCACAGTTCGCGCTACCTATCTGGGGCGCCGTGCGGAGTCTCGACGGCGAGTACTTCCGCTACCCGATCATCGGCGCCGATCCGACCGAAGAACGCGGATGGGTCGACCCGATGTAACGAGGATGTAGCGAGGATGTCGCGAGACGCGACGAAGAGGCGGGCGGGAGCACGGCGTCATTCGACCGCGCGATCCGTCCGCCCGTCAGCGGAGCCCGTCAGCGGAGCCCGCCCATCGACCCCGCCCCTCGAATCGGTCAATCGAGTCGATCGAGCAGCGCCGTGATCTTCCGGAGAACAGACGATGTCTCGTCGGCGTCGAGGTCGAACTTCCCGACGTTTTCCCTGACGTAGTCCGCGATGCGCCGCATCGTGGGCCGCGCTTGGTCGATGGCCGCGCCGTCTTGCTCGCATCGCGTGACGAGCGTTCCGCAGAGACTCGAGACGAAGTCGGAATCTCCCGCCGCCGACTCACCCTCCAAGTACGCCGCCGCCGCCGGAAGGTAGTACACGAACGCGACCGGTCCCATCCAGAACAAGTCTTCCTGCCGCGCGAGCGAGCTCTCGGCGATCAGTCGCTCGGCCTCGGCGACACTCTTCCCCTCGAACGTTCGTCGCGCACTCGCGCCGTCGAGATCGCCGTACGGATCGATCTCGCGCTTGCTCGGAATCGACATGCGAATCCTCCGGTCACTCCACCAAAGAACGAACGGCGCCGCGAATCGGGTTCGCGGCGCCGCTCGGTGTCGTTCGTCAATCGCGGAACGGGTTACTGCGGAATCGTCTCACTCACGTTGGACTTGACCGACGCGTCGCCATCGGTACCCCGGCGATTCACCGCTTGCAAGTGGAACGTACGGATCGGTGCGTTGTTCGGGACGTTCCTCGTGCGCGTCGCGATCCCGTTCTCGTCGGCGACCGCGGTCGTGAACTGCCGGACCGGCGGCATGAGGTCGAAGCAAAGACCTCCGAAGAACGGGTCGCACGGCCCGGCTCCCGTGCCGCGCTTCGTGTAGAAGAAGTAGACCGTGGAGAACGGCTCGGCGCCCGTCACCGTGAACGTCGCGGGCATGCCGCGCACGAGCGGATCGTGCGTGAACGTGATCGCGCCGCTCGGAACACATTCGATCGTGTACGCGTGGAACGCATCGACACCCGCCTCGACGATCGAATCGTTCGGCTGGTCGGCGACGCTGAAGCGGACGCGCATGTTCGACGTCGGCGTGACGTGGTCCGCGACACGAATCGAGTCGAGGTTCCAACCGCCGGCGCCCGTGTACGTACGAGCGTTCACCCACGACGAACCGCCGTTGTTCGAAAGCTCGACTTCCATGACGTCGTCGTTGCCCGTGCTGCAGTACATCCAGTAAGCGAAGTCGATGTACGCATCCGTGCCACCCGACAGATCGAGGAGCGGTGAGGTGAGGATCGTCGGACCGCCGTCCACGTCGGAGTTGCCGGCCACGTTGTCGGTCACGTAGCACGCGCCCGAACCGTCGAAGTCGGTCGGGGGATCGCCGCGCTCGCCGTTGACGGGAACGCCGCGGCCCCAAGGACCGTCCGACAGGCTCACGTTCTGGACCGTCCATCCCGTGTTGGTCTGGAAGTCGTCCGCGAGAGCGGTCGCCAGATCGGCGACGCCGGCGGTTTCGAACGTGTTCGGGGCCGTGAACGGCTCGGTGTGCGCCGAACCATCGGTCGCCTGCGCTTCGAAGTAGAACTCGATCGTGCTGCCGCACGCGGCGGCCGGGAGCGTCGCTTCGAAGAGGTCACCGCCCTGCGCGACGAGCGGGACGGACTGGAACGAGCCGCCGCCCATGAGTCGCCAGCGAAGCGCGCCCGTCCCGGTCTGGTAGCTCGAACCGGTCTGCTCGGCGATCCGCACGTCGAACGTCGCGCCGGTGTCGGGATTCACGTAGCTCGGCAGGCCCTCCGGGAACTCGAAGCGCAGCCCCGACGCGACCCACTCGGCGTGTCGCAGCGAACCGATCAGCGACTCTTCGGCGCCCGCGACGATCTGGCTCGGCGGGAGCAGGAACCCGAACTCGCCCGTGTCGCGCAGCTCGAACGAGATCGCCCAGCTCGGCGCGTTCGGATCGAGCGTGAGCGAGTAGTCGTACGCCCAGTCCTCGGCGCCACCCGACGCCGGATAGATCGTCTCGTAGACCGGCCCCTGAATGAACTGCTTGCCGTAGAGGCTACCCATGTCTTGCGCGATCTCGATGCCGAGCACGTCGAACTCGTCGGCGTGCGGGTTGACGGCCGGCGTGTAGCCCCACGGCCAGAGCACGAGCTGCGAGTAGCAGTGGATGTCGA
>JAUIME010000738.1 GCA_030433195.1 bacterium | reverse complement strand
CACGCCTTCGCGATCGCAGATCGACGCGAGCGCCGCGCGGAGCCTCGACTCGGGGATCGGCCGGAAATCGAATCGCTGACAACGCGAATGGATCGTCTCGGGGAGCTTCTGCGGATTCGTCGTCGCGAAGATGAACTTCACGTGCGACGGCGGCTCCTCGAGCGTCTTCAGCAACGCGTTGAACGCCGAGATCGACAGCATGTGGATCTCGTCGATGATGTAGATCTTGTAGCGCGAGCGCGCCGACACGAGCTTCACGTTGTCGCGCAGCTCGCGGATCTCGTCGACGCGGTTGTTCGACGCGCCGTCGATCTCGATCACGTCGAGGTCGCCGCCGGCCGTGATCGAACGACACACGTCGCACGTGTTACACGGCGTCGGGGTCGGGCCGGTGACGCAGTTCAGCGCCTTGGCGAGGATCCTCGCCATCGACGTCTTGCCGACGCCGCGCGAACCCGTGAGCAGCATCGCGTGCGCGACGCGGTCTTGTTCGATCGCGCGCGCGAGGGTCTTCGCGATCGGCTCTTGGCCGATGACGTCCTCGAACGTCTGCGGCCGATACTTCCTGGCGAGGACGAGGTACGACATGGCGGAATGTCTCCGCATCGGAAGAAGCCGAGCCCGTTCACGCGGCGCGAACCTGCGCCACGCGATGCGTACCCGGTGGCTCGGCGGGAGGAAGCGGTTGCCCAGCCAGTTGACTCAGGACCACGGGATCCGAGCACATGAAGACCGAAGGCTTATGGCTGCTCCCGTCAAGGCCTGACCAGATTCACCCGGCTCCATTGCCCGGGACATGGTCCCTCAACGCCACTTCTCTGGGCAACCTTTTGATTCCGTTTTGTTCGACGCGCATGGATCGCGAACCGTGCCGTCGCGAACGCGTTGGGGGATCGCCGATCGCGAGGCCGAAGTGGCGGAGAGGGCGGGATTCGAACCCGCGAGACGGTTGCCCGCCTACACGCTTTCCAAGCGTGCTCCTTCGGCCACTCGGACACCTCTCCGAAACCGGCGCGCGCCAGCGCGATCGGTGGAGTTTGTAGCACAGGCCGGTGCGACCGTCAACGCGAACGGGCCGTGCCCGGCACCGCCGGAACCGGCGCCGAATCGGCCGAAAAGTGCGCGAATGGCTTGCGAACGCACGGGCTTCGATTATCATCATCCGTTCGCGTTTCTCAGCCGACCCCGTAGACCGAATCCATGTCCGAAGCCTCCCCCCGAGTCGCGTCACCCTCCGAGCCGCGCCGCCTTTCGGTGGTGATCCCGGTGTACAACGAAGTCGACACGATCGAGGCGGTGGTCGATCGCGTACGGGGCGTCGATCTCGGCGGCATGGAGATCGAGACGATCCTCGTCGACGACGGCTCGACCGACGGCACGCGCGACGTGTTGCGACGACTCGCCGACCGCTGCACGGTGCTCTTCCACCGCGAGAATCGCGGCAAGGGCGCGGCGCTCCGCACGGGATTCACCGCGGTCACCGGCGACATCGTAATCGTCCAGGACGCCGACCTCGAGTACTTCCCCGAGGACTACCCGCTGCTCGTCGCGCCGATCCGGGACGGACGCGCCCGCGTCGTCTACGGATCGCGGCGACTTCGCAAAGAGAACAAGCAGCACTCGGGCATCGCGTTCTTCCTCGGCGGCGTCTTCCTCACGACGCTCACCAACCTCCTCTACGGGACGCGCATCACCGACGAGCCGACCTGCTACAAGGTCTTCGCGACCGACGTCCTTCGCGAGATCCCGCTACGCTGCGAACGCTTCGAGTTCTGCCCCGAGGTCACGGCCCAAGTCGCCCGCCGCAAGATCGAGATCTTCGAAGTCCCGATCCGCTACGAGCCGCGAAGCGTCGCCGAGGGGAAGAAGATCGGTTGGAAGGACGCCGTAGAAGCGACATGGACGCTCTTGCGCTTTCGCTTCGGCCGACTCGACCGCGGCGCCGCGGTCCCCGAACACGATCGCATCTCGCCCGCTTGAGGCGGCGCCGAGCCTGATCCGCCTCCCGAGCCCCTGCCCTGCCGCGCCAATCGTCGGAGGATCGACCGATCCGAATCGGTCGGTAGACGTCACCGGTAGACGTCACGGGCGAAAGCGTGGGGAGGGAAAGATCGAAGGTCCTTCGCGATGGTGCATCCCGGGTGCTTCGCGGATGCAACGCTCGGGGGAAGGGAAAAATTGGCGGAGAGAGAGGGATTCGAACCCCCGGTACCCTTGCGGGTACAGCGGTTTTCGAAACCGCCCCGATCGACCACTCCGGCATCTCTCCGCCTGGATCCGCCACGACCTCGTTCGGTCGCGCACGGTTTGCACTCTACTTCTTACCCAGTCTACGTTTCTCCACGAAGAAATCGCGAAGCAAGACCGAGCATTCTTCTCGCATCACTCCTCCATCGACGCGCACGCGATGGTTCAATCGCTCGTGCCGCGTGACGTCCATCACCGAACCGCAGGCGCCGGCTTTGGGATCGTCGGCACCGTACACGATGCGAGGGATCCTCGCCAGCACGATCGCGCCCGCGCACATCGCGCAGGGCTCGAGCGTCACGTACAGCACGGTTCCGGACAATCGCCACCGATCGAGGGCTTCCGCCGCTTGCGTGATCGCGAGCATCTCGGCGTGAGCTGTCGGATCGCGCAGCATCTCGCGCTGGTTGTGCGCCTTCGCGATCACACGACGCTCGGCTCCGATCCTCGCGACGCCACTCATGCCGAGAGGCTCGTGGAGATCGTCGCCCGTCGTGCTTTCGTCGACGCGAACGATGACCGCTCCCACCGGAACCTCGTCGCGCTCGGCCGCAAGCGCGGCTTCGCGAAGCGCGAGGCTCATGAAGAAGCGATCGCGCTCGAAACCGAAGTCTGTCACATCGGAGTCGGAGGGATCGTCCATGGAGA